>CATPAO010000109.1 GCA_955652025.1 Casimicrobiaceae bacterium | reverse complement strand
GTCGCGGGCGTTGCGTTCGGCGTCGCCTTGCCCTGGTCCTGCAACGCCTTCACCTGCGCTTTCATCTCGGCCATCTGCGCGCGGAGCTCGGCGATTTACGCGCGGAGCGCCGCTTCGTCGGCGTGCGCCAACGGATGGGCGACGGCCCCGGCGACGACGAGAGCGATGAGCGGCGTCACGCGCCGCCGGGAAGTCTTGCTTTGATGCCGCCGCGAGGCGGTGGGGGGCGAAGCGTTTTGCATCGTGCGTCCTCGGCCCAAGGCCAATGGCGAGCGCGCCGCGAAGCGACGGCGTGCGATCGTGCGATTGGCTGGCGGACGCGAAAGCGCGCTTTATCTCGCGCGCGGACGTCGGCTGGCTGACGTGGAGTCGTTACGGCGAGGTCAACAACGGATCATTTGGTGAGAATCAGCTTGCCGAAGCGGGTCTTGCGCAGAATGTAGACGGAATTCTCGTGGCGGATCGCGACGTGCGACGCGCCGCGCATCAACTGGTCGCTTTCGATCATGCGCGGTGCCGCGGTGCCCGCTTCTCGGCCGCCGGTACGCGGCATCGCGCCCGCGTCCACTCCGGCGCCGCGATCGGCACGGGCCCCGCTCACCGCGCGACCTTCATTCGTGGCCCATCTGCGATTGCTGGTAATTCGCGATGCCGACCTTGTCGATCAGCTCGAGCTGCGTTTCGAGCCAGTCGATATGCTCCTCCTCGGCGTCGAGAATGCGGCGGAAGAGGTCGCGGCTCACGTAGTCACCGGACGATTCGCAGTCGGCGATCGCGGCTTTAAGGAGCGGATGCGCGGCCTGCTCGAGCTTGAGGTCGCAGCCCAAGGCCTCCGGGACGTTTTCACCGACGAAGAGCTTGTGCAGGTCCTGCAGGTTGGGCAGGCCTTCGAGGAACAGGATGCGCGCGATCAGCGTATCGGCGTGGCGCATTTCGTCGATCGACTCCTTGCGCACGTATTCGGCGAGGCGCTTGAACCCCCAGTGCTCGAACATCTTCGCGTGCACGAAGTACTGATTGATCGCGGTCAATTCGTTCGTCAGGACCGCGTTCAGCCGAGCGACAATCTTGGCGTCGCCTTTCATGGCGTTCTCCCGGCGAGGGCAGTCAGGACGAGGGTAGAGCTTCGGCCGGTGCACACGCGAGGCGCGCCACGGCTTCGATCAACAGCGATTTTGCGCACGACGTGCAACGGCCGCAGCCCAGGCCGACGCCGAGGTCGTGCGCAAGATCCTCCGGCGAGCGCGCGCCCTGTTCGGCGGCCTTGACGATGTCGCGGTCGGTGATCGCGTTGCAGATGCAGATGTACATGACGGGACGCGGGAGGTCTAACTCAATGGGTGACGGGCGTGCCGATCCGGCGATCCTTCAGCCAGACGTAACCCAGCCAGGCGGCGGGAACGAGCACCATCAAATAAGTAAGCCACTGTCCGTAGATGCCGTCGGGGCCGTACGGCTCGGTCGCGATATGCCAGAATTCGTTGTCGACCAACGGCACGGCGCCGGCCTCGAAGAACTCGTGCAGCGTGTAGATGACGAGCTGCAGCGAAAAGATCAGCAGGAACACCGCCGTGACCTGGAAGAAGCGGGCGAGATTGATCCGCCGGCCGTAGCGCGTCCAGGCCCACGCGATCAGCGCCGCGGCGGCGAGGCCGCCGATCGCGCCCAGCAGCAGATCACGCTCGCCTTGCTGCAGGAACAGCGTCGACAGGAGCAGCGCGGTCTCCATCCCTTCGCGGACGATCATCAGCAGCACGAACACGAGCACGCCCCACCACGCCGCGGTGGTCACCTTGTTCTTCGTCGCCTGATCGATTCGCTTGCCGATCGATGCGCGCATCGTGCGCGCGGTCTTCCACATGTAGACCGTCATCGAGATGACCATGATCGCCGCGGCGAGCGCAAGGGCGCCTTCCCACAGCGGCTTGTTGTCCGCCTCCGAGAAGAAATAGCTCGCGACGAAGCTGACGGCGACGGCGATACCCGTGCCCCAGTACAGCGCCGGCAGCAAGCCCGCTCGGCCGGTCTGCCGCAGGATGCCCGCGGTGATCGCGACGATCAGGAACGCCTCGATGCCTTCGCGCATCGTGATGACCAGAATCTGCAGCAAGGAACCCTCGCGGTGCCGGCGCCACTAAAGCCGAACACTAACAGTAATGCGAATGGTTCTCATTTTTGCATACGGATTCGGTTTGCGCAAGCCGCGGGACCCGAACTGGGGGATCCTTGATGCCCGTGTCGCGAACGCAAACCCACGCCGCGTTGTAGACTACACAATGATTGCCTGGGATGTCGGGCTACGCCCGCAGCGGCCCCGGATTTCGATCGTTGGACGCGGGGCGGCCCCGGCGGGAGGCCCCAGACGAACGCCCATCGCCCGATACGCCGATCAGCTGCCCGGGAGCCCGTGGATCGCCGGAAAGAACAGGTCCTTCCAGCTCGCCGGCTTGGCCTTGATCGTGCCGACGCGCGCCATGAATTCGGCGTAGCGCATCGTGCCCTCGGGCACGACGCTGAACTTCGTGTTCGGGTCGTTCAGGATCTTCGTCGTTTCCTCGACCGGCTGCTTCACTTTCGCGGCCGCGTTGTAAATCTCGGCCGCCTTGCGCTTGTCCCGGGCGATCAGCGCGCACGCGTCCTCCATCGCCGCGACGAACGCCGCCGTCAGCCTCGGATTCGCGTCGACGAAGCGGCGCGAGGCGAACGTGATGTCGAGCGTGATGTTGCCGAGGATGTCGACGGAGTTGAATACGCGGTGGAGCCCCGCCGTTGCGTCCTCGACGTACGAGAACGGCGGCGACGCCATGTGGCTGTCGATCTCGCCCTTGCCCGACAGCATCACGCCGAGCGCCTCCGGGTGACCCAGGCCGACGGTGATCGGATCGAGCTTGGCGTAATTCGCGTCGCCGAATTCCTTTGCCGCCGCCATGTGCAGCAACACCGCGGGTAACGACGTCTTGATCCCCGGCACGGCGATCCGGTCTTTGTCCGAAAAGTCCTTCAGCGACTTCACGTTCGCATTGCGCGTCATCAGATACATCGACGAGCTCGACATGCCGGTCAGCCCGCGCACTTCGACCGCCGGATTGTCTTTCGCCTTCGCCCAGAGCGTGAGGAACCCAGGCACGCCGATGCCCGCGATGTCGAGCGCGCCGGCGAGCATCGCATCGTTGATCACGTTGCCGCCGTCGAACGTCTTCCACTCCACCTTCACGTCAGACAGCCCGGCCGCCTTCGCGCGCTTCTCCAGCAGCTGCTCGCGATCCATGACCATCAACGGCAGATAGAGGATGCCGTAGCCATACGAAATGCGGACCGCGGACGCTTCGGCGCGGGCGGCGCCAGAAGCGAGCGTCGATGCCAACGCGCCGGCGAGCAGCACGCATGTAAACGAACGACGGCGCATCGTGGAGCGGCTACGCGGTTTGCGCAGCAAGCACGCCTTCCGCCTGCCGATCGGCGTGATAGGACGAGCGCACGAGCGCACCGACGGCGGCGTGCCGAAATCCCATCGCATTGGCCTCGTGTTCGAACATCGCGAACGTGTCCGGATGAACGTACCGCGCCACTGGCAGATGCGCCTTCGACGGCTGCAGGTACTGGCCGATCGTCAGCATGTCGATGTCGTGCGCGCGCATGTCGCGCATCGTCGCCAGGATTTCGTCGTCGGTCTCGCCCAAGCCCACCATCAGTCCCGACTTGGTGGGAATCTGCGGCACGCGCCGCTTGAACGTCTGCAACAGCGCGAGCGAATGCGCGTAGTCGGAGCCGGGACGCGCTTGCCGGTAGAGCCGCGGCACGGTCTCAAGGTTGTGGTTCATCACGTCGGGCGGCGCTTCGGTCAGAATGTCGAGCGCGCGCTCGATCCGGCCGCGAAAGTCCGGCACCAGCACTTCGATCCGCGTCATCGACGAGTGCTCTCGCACCGCGCGGATGCAATCGACGAAATGGCGCGCGCCGCCGTCGCGGAGGTCGTCGCGATCCACGCTCGTGATCACCACGTATTGGAGCCCGAGCGCGGCGATCGTTCGCGCCAGATTGACGGGCTCCTCGGCGTCGAGCGGCAGCGGCCGGCCGTGACCGACGTCGCAGAAGGGGCAACGGCGCGTGCAGATGTCGCCCATGATCATGAACGTCGCGGTCCCCTTGCCGAAACATTCGCCGATGTTCGGGCAGGACGCTTCCTCGCACACCGTGTGCAGGTTGTGCTCGCGCAGGATCCGCTTGATTTCGTAAAAGCGCGGCGAACCCGCGGCGCGAACGCGAATCCAATCCGGCTTTTTCAACGGCTCCACTGCCAGCACCTTGATCGGGATGCGCGCGGTTTTGGCGCCGCCTTTGTGCTTGATGCCGGCGCCATTGGCCGGTGCAAACGGGTCGCGGGTATCCATGCTCAACGCCCAGTGAGCCGGCGAACCAGGCGCGGCGCGAGTTCCGCGCCCGCCTCTTCGACGCCAAGAACGACGCCCAAATCTGCGATTTGCGTCACGGCGAGTCCCGGATAGCCGCACGGGTCGATGTCCGCAAACGGTGCCAAGTCCATCGCGACATTGACCGCGACCCCGTGATAAGTGCAGCCGTTCTTGACCTTGAGTCCGAGCGCCGCGATTTTGGCCTCACGGCCATCAGCGTTGACGTAAACGCCGGGAGCCGCAGCTTTGCCGTAAGCAGAAATATCCATTGAATCAAGCCATTCTATCACCGCACTCTCAAGCCTTCGGACCATGTCGCGCACCCCCAGACGCAATCGCCGCAAATCGATGAGCGTGTAGACGACGAGTTGGCCGGGACCGTGATACGTCACTTGCCCACCGCGATCGACCTTGAGCACACGGATCCCGTTGTCGCGCAGCAGATGCTCGCGGCGGCCGGCCAACCCCAGCGTGTATACCGGCGGATGCTCGGTCCGCCAGATTGCGTCGGGCGTGCACGGGTCGCGTTCCGCGGTGAACGACTGCATCGCACGCCACGTGGTCGCGTAATCGGTGCGACCGAGATCGCGAATGGATACGCCGGGAACGACGTCGACGCGCCGTTCGAGTTCTCCCAGCGCGCTCACTCGGCCCCCCGCGTGCGTGCGCGGCGGGCGCCCCACGCCGAAGCGTCGAATTCGAACTCCTGCCGCCGGAGGACGCCGGTCCGCCGCCAAATCACGCGCTCGCGCCCCACCGACAGCATCCATGTCTGCGGCTCCTGCGGTGTCGAGCGAGCGAACGCGGTCGACACGAGCACCGCGCCGCAGCCGCGGTGCTGCGGGTCGCGCACCGATTCGTAGCGAATGGCGCCGACCTGCGCCTCGCGCGCCGTTCGCGCGAACTGCTGACATGCGGCGTAATCGTCGTGTCGGGTCCACGCCGCACGGTCCGCGACAAAAGGCTTCACGCGCAAATCGACGCTCGGCGCCGCGATCTGTGCGCAAAACACCGATTGCGGCTTGGTCGGCATCGAAGCGATCGCCGGCGTATCGCACAGGTGGCGCCACCGCCAGTAGCCGAGCTCGGCGCACGCCGTGCGAATCTCGTCGCCGCCATAGAACACCCCCGGATCGTTGGCACCGCGAAAGCGCGAACCGCCGGGCGGCGGCGCATAGCGAAACGGCGTGAATAAAAGCCAATGCAGCTTGCACGCGGGGGACGGGACCGGCGGCTTCGATTCCTCGAGCAGGCGTTCCAGCACGTGTTGGTCCTCGACCGTATCGGCAAGCGCCATCGTCGCGGCGACGTGTTGCGCCTCGATCGCGCGCCACAGATCGAAACGCACTGCCGACGCCTCAGACGCGACCGCGCGCGCTGTCCAGGTACGCGACGACACGGACCAATCCCTGCACCGAGCCCAGCAGATCGACGGGCGCCGCTCCCAGCGCCACGTTGTCGCTCCCGAGCCACGCGTGGGCGGCGTCCTCGTGCCCCCAGAGCGCATCGAGCGAGCGGAACAGCCGGATGAACAGCACGCCCAATTCCCATTCCTTCGCACGATCGCGCGACAACAGATACTTGCCCGCGAAAAGTCGCGAGGACGTCGCGTCCGACACGCCGAGGACCTGCGCCAGCGCGCGTTGCGACAAGCCGAGGAGCCGTGCGGCGCGCACCACCGAGCGCGAGAGAACGCCCGCTTCGGCGACGGCTGGGGAGACCGAGGGTTCCACGATCGGCTCTGATTGCTACAGCAAATTCACGCCACCAGTTTGCCTCCGGAAAGTGAAGGAGTCAAGGGCAGCGCGAGGCCGGCGTCACAGCACCATCTTCACCATCGGATGGGCGACGAGCTCACGGTAGAGATCGTCCAGCTGCTCGCGCGACGTGGCGTTGACCGTCGCCGTCAGCGACAGCCAATTGCCGGCCTTGGACGCGCGCATCTCGAGCAATGCGGCGTCAAAATCCGGCGCGTGCTTCTGCACGACGTCGAGCACGGCCTGCGCAAAGCCGGTCTGCGTGCGGCCCATGATCTTGATCGGGAACGCGCACGGGAACTCCAGCGCGCTCGTGTGTTCGGTGGTGGCGGCATTGATATCGGGCATGGCGGATTCTCCGAGCCGGGTGGGGCAGGCCCGGCACTGCCTCCAATATGCGGGTCGCGCTGCCGCGATGCAACTGGCGTTACGTCGCGTACATGTAGTTCCGCGTCAACGGATGCGGCAGCCGGCCGTCCGGATGGGGCTTGCCCGCGAGGAGTTGCCACAGCGAGAGCCAGCCGCGGTCGAACGCATGCGCCGATCCGGCCATGTAGATCCGCCACACGCGATATCGCTCCTCGCCGACTTCGGCACGCGCGGCTTCGGCGCCCGCTTCCAGGCGATCGACCCAATGCCAGAGCGTCTTCGCATAGTGTTCGCGCAACGCCTCGGCATCGACGAGTTCGAGGCCCTCGGCGGCCAACCCGTCGATCACCCGCGACACATGCGCGAGCTCGCCACCCGGAAACACGTACTCCTCGACGAAATCCCCGATGCCGCTGCCGAGGCTGGTGGGCCCGGGCCAATTGTGCGTGATGCCGTGATTCAGCACGAAGCCGCCGGGCTTCAGAATTCGGTTGATCTTGCCGAAATAGCGGCGGAAGTTGACGATGCCGACGTGCTCGAACATGCCGACGCTCGCGACTTTGTCGTAGTGCGCGTCCTCGGGAAGGTCTAGATAATCGATGAGCTGCACGCGAACGCGATCCTGCAACCCCCGTGCCGCGATTTCTGCGGTGACGTAATCGTGCTGGTTGCGCGACAGCGTGATGCCCGTCGCCTCGACCCCGTAATGCTGCGCCGCCCAGAAGATCAGCCCTCCCCAGCCGCATCCGATGTCGAGCAGTCGCTCGCCGGAGGCCAAGCGAAGCTTGCGGCAGATGTGGTCGAGCTTGTGCTCCTGCGCGGCGTCGAGCGTGTCGCTCGCGGCGCGGAAGTAGGCGCAGGAGTACACCATCCGCGAATCCAGCCATAGACGGTAGAACGCGTTCGAAACGTCGTAATGATGCTGGATGTTCGCGCGGTTGCCGCGGCGCCGATTCCAGAATCCGCGGACCTTGGCGCGCGCGGACTCGCCCCCCTGCGCGACCGAACCCGCCATCGACTCGGCGAGAGCGAGCACTCGCCGCGCGCTGCCGGTAAAGTCGATGTCGTTGTGGACATAGGCCCGCGCGAGCGTCCCGAGCGCCGGTGCGGCGAGCGCCTTGACGCCCTTCCACGAGCGCGCGATGACGTCGACCTCCGGCGCCGGCGACAGGGCGACTCGCCCGCCGTCGGGCAACACCAAGGCGACCGGAAGGTTACGACCGCCGTAGCGGCTCTCGATGATTCGCTTCAGCGGTTCCGCCATGGTGGTGATGTCGTGAGCGCTGTCGGGGAGGCGCGAATTCTGGGAAGTGTATCAAGAGCGCTCGAGGAGCGCCTGCCGTCCTCTTTTGACAGGCCGCGCGCCCGCCCCTAACATCGCGCCTTCCAACGAGCGGCGCTAAACCATCGCGCCCGCGCCCGAACCGCCGACCCGTCATGCCCGCCCACGGCCGCGCCGCCACCGACGAACGGCCCGCTTTCGACGCGCGCCAGTTTCGCGACGCCCTCGCCCAATTCGCGACCGGCGTGACGATCGTCAGTACTCGAGGGTCGTCGGGAGGTTACGTCGGCTTCACCGCCAACTCGTTCAATTCGGTGTCGCTCGATCCGCCGCTGATCCTTTGGACGATCGCGCGCCGTTCCGGCAGCCTGGCGGCTTTCGACGCCTCCGAGCGCTACGCGGTGAACGTGCTCGCTGCCGAACAGGCTGATCTCGCGCGCCGTTTTTCGCGTCCCCATGCCGACCGGTTCGCCGGCGTCGCGCATCGCCTCGGCTGGTCCTACGCCCCGCTGATCGACGGTTGCGTCGCGTGGCTCGAATGCCGCCACCACGCGCGCCACGAGGCGGGCGACCACGTGATATTCATCGGTGAAGTGGTGACGGTGGAGCGGGCGCGCGGCAGCGGCCTCGTGTTCCATCGCGGGCGCTTCGGCGGAACGCCCGCGTCGAAATAATAGGGTCTGACGAGGCCCTAATAGGCGGCCAGCGGCGCAGACTCCGCGGCGCGCGGCTTCGCCGCCTGGAACGCTTGCCAGACTTTCCGGAACACCGGGCCGGGCGCACCGCCGCCGAACGGCACGCCGTCGATCCGGGTGATCGCGAGCACTTCCTTCGTCGACGACGACAGCCACATCTCGTCGGCGGCAAGCGCTTCGGCACGTGTGACCTTGCGCACGTCGAGCGGGATCTCGGCCGCGCGCGCGACATCGAGCGCGGCGTCGTAGGTGATGCCTGGGAGGATCAAGTGGTCTTTCGGCGGCGCGATCACCGTGCCGTTCCGCACGATCAGCACGTTGGACGCCGACGCCTCGGTGAGGAATTCGTCGCGGAACAACACCGTTTCAACCGCATTGTGATCGACCGCCAACTGGCGCATCAGTACGTTGCCCAAAAGGGAGGTGGTCTTGAGGTCGCAGCGTTGCCAGCGATTGTCTTCCGCGGTGACGACGGCGACGCCGTATTCGATCTGCTCGCGCGATGGCAGGGGTAATGGATTGCTCATCATGAACACCGTCGGCGGCACGCCGGGCGGAAACGCATGGTCGCGCTTCGCGACGCCCCGCGTCACTTGCAAGTACACCGCCTGGTCGGCCATCGGCTGCTTCGCGGCCAACTCGCGAATCAGCGTATCCCATTGCGTCTCGGTATGCGGATTCGCAAGCCGGATCCCGTCAAGGCTGTATTGCAGCCGCCGCAGATGCTGCGGCATGCGAAACGGCTGTCGCGCGTAGATCGGGATCACTTCGTAGACGCCGTCACCATAGATGAAGCCGCGGTCGAGCACCGAGATGTGAGCGTCGTTCAGCGCGACGAATTCACCGTTCAAATAGACGACTTGATCAGGATCGAGCATTCATGACCTTTCTGGCAATGGCGCGGCAACGAGCCGATGAGGCACTTGTCTCCAATCGCTGCGATGCTACGCATCTTGCTCTTGGTCAAATGCGTCATTTGAACCACAACCGCACGGTATCCCATGCGCGGCCGAACAGGTTACCGGGCGGCACCTCTTCGAGCGCGATCAGCGGAAACTCCGCCACCGGTCGGCCATCGAGCGCAACCTTGACCACGCCCACACGCTGCGCGCGAGCCACCGGCGCGACCAGCGGCTCCTGTGCCTCGAGCGTCAGCGCGAGGCCAGCCGCCTTGCCCTTCGGCAGCGTCAGGTAGCGGTCCGCGAGAAACCCAGCCCTCACTTCCGGCTGCGCCCCCTTCCAGACGTGAAGCGTGGATACCGGCTTGCCCGATTGATAGAGCTGCAACGTGTCGAATGCCTGGAAGCCCCAATTCAGCAGCTTTTGCGCCTCGGCGGCGCGCCCGG
>CATPAO010000108.1 GCA_955652025.1 Casimicrobiaceae bacterium | reverse complement strand
CGGCGAGCGCCGCCGCGGCGTCTTCGAGGTACGCGGCGTCCAACACCGGGCAATCGGTCCCGATCAGGATCGCCGCCGTGCCGCGCGAAAGCGCCGACGACAACGCGCCTCTCATTCGCGCGCCGAGGTCACGGCCGCGCTGGGTGCGAAGCGATACGCCAAATCGATCGCGCCAGTCGGCGAACGCCGGACTCCGCGCATTCGGATCGCACCACAACTCAACGTTGCCAACGACGCCCGCGTCGCGCGCTGCGGCCGCCGTTTCGAGCGTGCGCAGCGCGAGCTCGCGGTAGAGATCCACCGCGGCTGCGTCGCCGAGGACCGCGGCGAGGCGCGTCTTCACCCTGCCGGGCAGCGGCTCCTTGGCAAATATCAGAAGCGTCGGCGGACGGGACGGCGGGTGCGGAGGATAACGCTTCGCCAATACCGCGGCGTCGACACCACGCCAATGATCGAAGCGGAGCCGCCACATCACGCCGATCGTGCGCGCCGTGCCGTGCGCGTCGAAGCGGCGTCCCGACGTGATGACGCGCTCGCGCAGGCGCGCGGGGCGTCCGGCGATACGCTTCAGAATCTGGGATAGCGCGACGTCCTCCATCAACGCAAGCGAGGGGAAGCCGCCGGCCGCTTCGAACGCGTCGCGACGAACGAAGATCGCTTGGTCGCCGGTCGCGATGCCGGTCATCCGCGAGCGCAGGTTCATCGTCGCGGCCACCAGAGGCAGGACGCGCGACGCGCCGTCGATCGCGACGTCGAAACGTCCCCAGCGATACCCGGCGTGCAACGCGCGCGCGATCGCTTCGATCGCGTCGACCGGCAACCGCGTGTCGGCGTGCAGAAATAACAAGGTATCGCGGTGCGCTACGCCGGCGCCGGCATTCATCTGCGACGCCCGGCCGCGGGGTGCGCTCAATGCGCGATCCGCAAGCGGCGTCGCCAACGCCAGCGTCCGATCGCGGCTACCGCCGTCGACGACGATGACTTCGTGCCCGATCGCGCGAAGCGACTGCAGCGCCGCGAGTGCGCCCGCGATGCCACGCTCTTCGTCGAGCACCGGTATGACGATCGATAGCTGCATCACGCGTCGCTAGCATCGCGCGGAACGCGCGCACATGGGCTCATCTCAGCGTCGCGCCGGGACGCCATTGAGGTTCCAGTCGTACGGAATCGATTCGACCTTGTAGCTATCCGTCGACAAATCTCGCGCGACTTCTGCATCGGCGACGTAGCGCGCGAGGAATTTTTCCGTGCTTCCTGCGGCCGCGGCGAAGTCGCTGTCGAACCAATGGAAGATCTCCGACAGGTGGGCGGTATGCGCCGCCTTGTCGAAGCGATTGCGCGCCGGATCGTTGACGAACGATCGGGCTTGCGCATCAAGTTGAGCGTCGAGCCGCTCCGCGACGTAGGCCTCGCTACGCAGCCGCGGACACGACTGCGACGCGCAGACGATCGCGAAATGAATGCGCGGCTCGCCCGCTTTGCGCAGCACATCGTCCTCCAGCGCCTGCAATGTCGTGCCGCGCCCCTCGAACGGCCATTCCTTCCGCTTGAAAAACTGCTGGCGGCCGAGAAAAGTCGACGGCGAGAGTCCTTCGAGGACGGCGGCGATCGCGAAGGCGTTGTAGGCATTGATCGTGTGCGCAAGCCGTTCCGGCTTCGACGACGGGCGCCCGCTTTTCGCGAGCGCGTCGAGATAGGCGCGAAACGCCGCGTTGTCCTGGAAGGCGGCGTAGTTGACCACACCGTTCTTGACATTCGCCTTGAGCAACGCGTCGAACGGCGCGGCATCGGTCGATTGAGCGGTCGCCGCGCTGATGGCGGCGAGCAGCACAAGTCCGAGGGCGACGCCGATGAGGAACGGCCGCCACGACAGGAGCCACGATGTGAGACGTGCGGGCGAACGACCCATCGACATCCGACACCGCGGCACGGCGTCGGTTCCGGGCAATAGGATGTAGCGTTCAACCCGCCTGGCGAGCATTCTTCGATCGCAGCTTTCGAACGACTATCGGGACCAGCGCGAACGCGGCGAGCAATCCGAGTCCGCCCAGCACTTCCGGCGCAACGAGGCCGTGCAACGTATCGATGCGGCCGAGCGTTTCGCCCAGATTGACGAACACGAATGTCCCCGGAATGATTCCGACGGCGGTTGATAAAACGAAGGTGGGGAGCCGTATCGAGGTGAACGCGGGAGCGAGATTGACCAGAAAAAACGGAAACACCGGAACGAGGCGCAGGAACAGCATGTAGCTGAAGGCGTTCTCGGTGAATCCGGCGTTGATCCTCTCGCCGAACGCGCCCAGCCGCTTGCGCGCGGCGTCGGCGAACAGATAGCGCGCGGCGACGAACAATATCGTCGCGCCGAGGGTCGCCGCCACGACGACCAGCAGCGTGCCGACCCAGCGCCCGAACAGGAAGCCGACCGTCAGCGAAAGCACCAGAGCGCCCGGCAGGCTGAACGCCGTGGCGCCGACGTAGACGAGAAACGCGATCGCGAGCGCTGCCGCCCGATACTCGTCGGCGAATGCGAGCAGCTCAGCGCGATGGCGCTTGATCGTATCGAGATGCAGATAGTCCTGCCCGCCGAACGCAAAAAACGCCGCCAGCGCTCCGACGAAGCACGCCGCGATCAGCAGGCGGACGAAGAGTGCGCGACGCGCGGCGCGTCGATCGGGTGGGGGCGGATCCTGCATGTTACGCACCATGCAAGCCGAACAGGCGGCGAATCCACTTTTTGGAGTTCGGTGTCAGGCGTTCCTTCAGGCGCATGTCGGCGGCGCGGCGATTGATTTGCGACAGCGTCGGATAGGTGTGAATCGACGCCGAGAGCGCGCCCGCTCTCATCCCGTGATTGAGCGCCAGCACGCATTCGGCGATCAATTCGCCGGCGTGCGGTCCGACGATGGCCGCTCCCAGCAGCTTGCCGTTCGGCCTCGTGACGAGCTTGGCCATGCCTTCGGTCTCGCCTTCGGCGCGTGCACGGTCGATGTCGGCAAACGGAAACGTGTACACGCGATGCGCGACGCCGGTCTTGCGTGCCTCGGTTTCCGACAGCCCGACGCGCGCGAGTTCGGGGTCAGTGTACGTGCACCATGGTACGACCGTCGACGGCTGCGCCCACTTCAGCTTGAAAATCGCCTGCCGCAGCACGATGCCGGCGTGGTGCTCGGCCACGTGCGTGAACTGATGGCCTCCGGCGACGTCGCCGACGACGTAGACGCGCGGATTGGTCGTCGTCAGGCCTTCTTCGAGCACGATGCGGCCGTGCGCAACCTCGACGCCGGCCGCGTCGAGACCGAGGTCCTCGACGTTCGCTTGCCGGCCCGCGGCCAGCAACAGGTGCGACGCGTCGATCGCATGCGGGATCCCGTCGCGCTCGCGCACCAGCGCGCGCACGCCGATCGGCGTCCGTTCGATCTGCGCGATGGTCGCGCCGAGGTGATAGCGAATGCCCTCGGATTGCAACTGCCGGAACACCACCGCGGCGAGATCGGGATCCTCGCGCGGGAGGACTGCCGGTGCGATGTCGATGACGGTCACCGCGCTGCCCAGACGGCGGAACGCCTGCGCCATCTCGCTGCCGATCGGTCCGCTGCCCACGACCACCAGGTGCGGCACGGGCTCGCGCAAATCGAATACCGTCTCGTTGGTCAGATAAGGCACGGTGGCGAGACCCGGAATCGGCGGCACCGACGGCCGCGATCCGGTGGCGATCACGAAATTGCGTGCGCGGATCCGGCGCTCGCCGACCGCGATCGTGTCGCGAGCGGTAAAGCGTCCGCTGCCGAGGATCACGTCGACGCCGAGACCGCGAAACCGTTCCGGACTGTCATTCGGCTCGATCTCCCGGATGACCGACGCGACGCGCTCCATCACGCGCGGGAGCTCGGGCCGCGGATCGCAGGGCGCGAGCGCCCAGCGCTCGGCGTGGCGCATCGTGTGGGCGATCTTGGCCGACTTAATCAGCGTTTTCGACGGCACGCAGCCGTACCAGAGGCAATCGCCGCCGAGCTTGTGCTTTTCGATCAGTGCAACCTTGGCGCCCAGCGCCGCGCCGCCGGCCGCGACGACCAGGCCGCCGGAGCCGCCGCCGATTACCGCGATGTCGAAGTCGGTTTGCGCCACGATTCGTCCCGCCGTGCAGTCACCGGGCCATTCTTACACGGCGGGTCGGTCAGTGAAAATCGCGTGACTTGGTTTGCAACGAACCGAGGAGCGGCGAGAGGTCGACGAGCCGCCCGGCGATCACGTGCACGACCTCGCCTTCGCGCTCGACCTTGCCGTGGACCGCCATCAGGCGCGAACCGAGCAGTTCGCGGCGTTGCCGGTCGCCGACATCGCGCCAGACGATCACGTTGGTCGCGCCGGTTTCGTCTTCGAGCGTCACGAACACGACGCCGCTCACGGTGTCGGGCCGTTGCCGGCCGATGACGATGCCCGCCGTGCGCACGAGCCGTCCATGGGGCGTGCGTGCGATCGTGTCGGCGGTCACGATCCTGCGTTCGCGCAACTGGCGCCGCAACAGGGCGAGCGGATGACGGCGCAGCGTGAGGCCCACGCGGCGATAGTCGGCGACGACGTCCTGGCCCTCGGTGGGCGCCGGCAAATCGGGAGCGATCTCGTCGAACGTCGCGCCGGCCAGGATTGCCGGCAGGCGCTCGACGCCGGCGACCTCCCAGACGGCGTCGTGGCGATGACCGGTCAACGTCGCGAACGCATCGGCGTCGGCGAGCGCAGTCAGGTCGCGGCGATCGAGTTGTGCGCGATCGGCGAGGTCGGCAACGCTCGTGAACGGCGCCACGCTGCGCGCTTCGACCATCCGCTGTACCCCGGCTTCGGTGAGGCCCGCGACCATGCGCAAGCCCAATCGCAGCGCGGGCGCGTCGCCCTCCAACGCGCAATCCCATGTACTGATCATCACGTCGACCGGGCGCACGTCGACGCCGTGCCGGCGCGCGTCGCCGATGAGTTGCGCCGGCGCGTAGAAGCCCATCGGCTGCGAGTTGAGCAGCGCGGCACAGAACGCCGCGGGCTCGTAATGCTTCAACCACGCCGACACGTAGACGAGCAGT
>CATPAO010000107.1 GCA_955652025.1 Casimicrobiaceae bacterium | reverse complement strand
TTGTTCCATCCCCTTGTGGCGTCACCCGCGCATCCACTTGCAAGGCATCCTGGCTATAGACTCGGTGGAAGGTCCGCTGCTTAAGCAGAACGGACGTCGTGCTACGAAACGACCACCCTGTTCTTGCGCGCCTGGTAGCCTCAGCGCATCAGCTTTCCGACGATGTAGCCCAGGAGGACGGCCGAAATGACTGCCCTTAGCGGTTTCGCACGAACGCTATTCGCGCACGCTTCCGCCAGTTTTGTCGATGTATCGCTGGCCTTCTGAACCGCGTTCTGCATCGATTCCGCGGCCGGGCCTGCGTTTTCGGCGACGCGGTCGATAGTTGCGTGTGCTTTGTCGACCATGCGGTTCACGGCCGGCATGACCTTGTCGACTGCCGTGTCTAGCGCGTCGTGCGCCCGTGTCGCGGCATTGCCCGTGGCGGTGTTCAATTCAGGATTCAACGATCTGGTTTCCATGCCTCTCTCCTCAAGTTTGAAATTCGTTTCATTCGCCGCGTCGCGCGTAACTAGCCATTCGGCGGCCCAACGGACTGGTCCACACACGTAACACCGCTTGCACAAGTGCCACAAGACCTGTCAGCAACCCTGCCTTAGTGACGGTGCCCCCTGAACCACTCGGCGAGCGCCCACGCGCGAGCGCGAAGCCGACCAGCGCCAACGCAGCAACGCCGGCCAGAGGCAGCGGTTTCGCCCAATTGCGGGCTGCTTCCTTCAGTTCCGTCGCGTCGCGGATGACACGAGCGCGGCGCATGTCGATCCGTCGCTCCACTTCCTCGATCGCTCGCCCGACGTCAGTCGCTGATCTTTTCCTCATCACTCCATCCCAGTCCGCCAGCGCTTTGCCGCAGCTGTCGAATCGTTGCAGTGAACATAAGCCCCAGCATGCGACTTCGGATCCACAATCCCAGCACTGTCGCCAGCGCAATATTGGAAAGCGCGGCGAGAATCATTGCGGCAGGAAGCGACAATCCTTCATGCATCGCCCAGATCGCGCTCGCCGCGACGAGCCCAATCCAGGCGGTTACGAGCAGTACCGAAATGACGACGCCCCCGCATAGGATACGTACGAGATTGTCGGCGGCATGCTGCACCTCGAGCGCTGCGAGCTCCAGATGATCATAGGCAAGGAGGCGAGCGTCGCGTGCCGTCTTCAACAGGCGATCGACGATTCCGGGTTGCGCCGACGGTTTCGGCTCCGACGGCATGCGGTCATCAGGCATGAGGGGGTTCGTCGTTTACGCCGCTACTTATGGGAGTCACGCTGCGTACGACTGCGTCCGGCCTACTTCAGCGAAATCGCGACGGCTTGCTTGATCGCCTTTTTCTTCGATGTTGGATGGCTTGCACCAATCGTCCCTTTGTTTTCGTATTCGTGAACCAGCTTCTTGACATTGCGGCCCACGGTCTTTCGGCTGCGACCTTTCGACAATGGCATTTGTCTCTCCTTAATCAGAAGCACCTGGCGCAATCGGGATGACCACGCTCTAGCACACAGCCTCATGCCTGCAATCAAGCGCTGCCAAACAGCGCGATGTGAACTCGCGTAGAACACGCCATCCGCGACTACGCTCTTCAGATCCGTCCCAGAACCAATAGAATCACCAGAATGATTGCGACCGCACCCAGCACTCCTCCCGGAGCGTAACCCCAACCCTGGCTATATGGCCAAGTCGGTAATGCGCCAATCAGCGCCAATACGATTACGATGAGGATGATCGTTCCAATTGACATTTTTGCTCCCCCGCTTAACGGAATACCTCACCCATCAAAACCCATTGCCTGCGCACTCAACTCATCGGTAAACACGACTAGATACTGACTTCAATGGCGGCATAAATGTGCATGTGGTACTCACCTATGCCAATCAGCCCAACCATTAAGGATTTGTAGGACGCCCCCTTACGGCCAGGGGCTGCGCAGGTGTGAAGCCCCCTTCCTCGGTCGCGCAGCAAACAATCGCCGCGCGTCACATTGTTGACAAATTCGCCCGGACGCCTCCATAACGAAGGGTCTAGTCGGACTTCATCCGATCTCTTACTTACGTGTCTTCGAGAGCACGGCATCGGCCTTACGGTCGACCTTGGCTTTCTCGGACGCGGTCAGGCGGCCCGAGTTGTAGCCTTGCGCTGCGCGCGCCTTTGCGTCGCGCGCATGCGCCTTGTCCTCGACCGGATAGCGGTCGCCGGGCAGTGCAAAGGCTGATTTCGGCAATTTCTTGCGCGCTGAAGTTGTAAGTTTGCTCATGGTGTGATGTCCTCGTTAAGGGGCCGGCGTTCATCCTGCGCAGCCACACGGCATCTGCCAAGCGGCGCAACGCCTCTTCAACCGTAAGCGAAACGCTGACCGGCAAATCCCGGCATCAGCGGATTTGCCGTTGACGCCTGCTAACTTGTTACCGGAAGATGAGCGAACGTGGCAAGGTGTACCAGGATCGCCGTACGTCCCGCACTTGGTGCCGGTTAGACACGGATCGCATCATCTACTTCAGCAGGCTGCCGGAGCTGCTGGCTGTGCGATGTAGCAGGTGGCGCCGCCGCGACGGCCTGGGCACCCCCTGTGAGCGATCCTATTTCTTCGGATCTTCTCCGAGCCCGGCCAGCGTGGACGGCGGAATCGGACCGTGACCACTTTCGTGCGCGATGCCAAGGATGCGCTTGAGCCCCGTCACCGCTTCATCGATTGCGTCGCATGCTTCGCGTACTTTGCTCGCTGGGAGGATCATGGTGTGAGGCGGAACGTCACAATGG
>CATPAO010000106.1 GCA_955652025.1 Casimicrobiaceae bacterium | reverse complement strand
CGCCGCCACTTTTTGCGCACCGCAGCCGCGGTTCCGCTGGTCCGGGCACTCGCGGGGACCTCGTTCGGCGCCGCGAGCGTCGCTTTTGCCGGTGCGCCGGTCGGTGGCAGCTACGACAAGCTCCTCGTCCTGATCGAGCTGAAAGGCGGCAACGACGGCCTCAATACGGTAATTCCGTACGCCGATCCCGCCTATTACGCATTGCGCCCGAAGCTCGCGATCGCGAAAGACGATGTGGTGCCGTTGTCCGACCGTGCGGGACTTCATCCCTCGCTTGCGCCGCTCGCCGCGTTCTGGCGTGAGCACGAGCTGGCCGTGCTGCAAGGCGTCGGCTATCCGGCGCCCAACCTCTCCCATTTCCGCTCGATCGAAATATGGGACACCGCATCGGCGAGCGACCAATATCTGCAGGAAGGCTGGCTCGCGCGTACATTCGCGGAGACACCGGCGCCGGCCACGTATGCCGCCGACGGCGTGCTGATAGGCTCGAATGATCTGGGTCCGCTAGCCGGAGGCAACGCGCGCGCGATCGCACTCGCCGACACGCGGCAGTTCCGCGAGCGCGCCAAGCTCGCGCAACCCGCGGCGAACGCGCCCAACAAAGCGTTGGCGCACATCCTGAAGGTCGAAGACGACGTCGTGAATGCGCGTTCGCATCTCGACGCGGGTCGCGCGTTTGCAACCGAGTTTCCGGCGACGGGCTTCGGCAATGTCGTCAAGACAGCGTGCCAAGTGATCGCCAACCCAGCGGGTGTCGCCGCCGTGCGTCTGACGCTTTCCGGTTTCGATACGCACGTCACCCAATTGGGAACGCAAGCGCGTTTGCTCGGCGATCTCGCGAGCGGGCTGCAGGCACTCAAAAGCGCGCTCGTCGAGCTCGATCGCTGGAACGACACGCTGGTGCTGACGTACGCCGAGTTCGGGCGACGACCGAAGGAAAACCTGTCCGCCGGTACCGATCACGGCACGGCGAACGTCCACTTCGTGCTCGGTGGCCGCGTGGCGGGCGGACTCTACGGCGAGGCGCCGAATCTGGGAGAGCTCGGGGGCGACGGCAATCCCGGCTATGCGCTCGATTTTCGCGCCGTCTACGCGACGGTGCTCGAGCAGTGGTGGAACGTCGATTCTCGCAACGCGCTCCGCGGACGGTTCGCGCCGGTGCCGTTCCTGCGCACCTGACGGCGATCAGCGCGCGTCCCAAGCTGTCAAGAACTCACGCCAATGCGGCGCTTCGGAGGTCGCGACGCGCTCACGCGCCAGTGAAATCTCGCGCGCATACTCGCCGGCATCGATTTCACCGCGTATCAACCGGAAGCGCTGATAGACGAGATACGTGTTCATGACGTCGGTTTCGCAATAGTTGCGCACGTCCGCGAGCCGGCCCGCCGCAACCGCGCCGGCGACCGCGCCGCCATCCATGCCGAGCTTGCCGGGAAAGCCGCATAGCCGCGCCATAGCGTCGAGTCCTGCGCTGGCGCGCGGCTGATAGCCCGCTAGCACGTCCATCAGGTCGAGATGACGCGTGTGGTAGCGGCCGAGATAGCTGTTGAACTTGAAGTCGCGATCGTCGTCGCCCCAGTCCCAATAGCGCGGCGCGGCCACGCCGTGCATCAGGGCACGATGATGCAGCACCGGCAGGTCGAAGCCACTGCCGTTCCACGAGACGAGCTGCGGCGTGTAGCGTTCGACGCCGTCGAAAAAGCGGCGAATGAGCTCGGGCTCCGGGTCGGTAATCTCGCCCAGCGACCAGACGCGAAGCGACGCGCCTTCGCGCAGCGTGCATCCGATCGCGACCACGCGCTGCAGGTACAGCGGCGCGAAATCGCTGCCGGTCGCGACGCGGCGCTGATGGGTGAACCACGCGAGCGCATCGGCGTCGGACGCTGCGGCGGGAACCTCGTAGACGCGCCGGATTCCCGCGATATCGGGGACCGTTTCCAGATCAAAAACGAGAATGGGCGTCGTCACGCGGATCCCTCGCGACAATCGGATCGCGCTCTCACGCCAACACGATCAAGCCGGAAACACGCCCGTCGACAGGTAGCGATCGCCGCGATCGCACACGACGAACACGATCGTCGCCTCCTCGACTTCGAGCGCGATACGCAGCGCGACCGCGCACGAGCCGCCGGATGAAATGCCGCAGAAGATGCCCTCCTCACGCGCGAGTTTGCGCGCCATGTCTTCGGCGTCCGCTTGCGATACGTTCTCGACGCGATCGACGCGCGTTCGGTCGAAGATCTTGGGCAGATAGGCCGGCGGCCATTTGCGGATGCCGGGTATCGACGAGCCCTCCTCCGGCTGCGCGCCGACGATCACGATCGCGCGATTCTGCTCCTTCAGGAATTTCGACACGCCCATGATCGTTCCGGTCGTTCCCATCGCCGACACGAAGTGGGTGATCTTGCCGCCGGTGTCGCGCCAGATCTCGGGACCGGTACCGCGATAGTGTGCAAGCGGATTGTCGGGGTTCGCGAACTGGTCGAGGATCGTACCCTTGCCTTCGGCGCGCATCCGTTCGGCGATGTCGCGCGCGGCCTCCATGCCGCCGGACTTCGGCGTCAGGACCAGCTCGGCGCCATAGGCGCGCATCGTCTGCACGCGCTCGGCCGTCTGACTCTCCGGCATGACGAGCACCAATTTGTAGCCGCGAATCGCGGCGACCATCGCGAGCGCGATGCCCGTGTTGCCGGACGTCGCTTCGATCAGCGTATCGCCCGGCTTGATCGTGCCGCGCTTCTCGGCCTCGACGATCATCGACAACGCGGGGCGATCCTTGACCGACCCGGCCGGATTGTTCCCCTCGAGCTTCGCCAGGATGACGTTGCTCGTGGCGCCCGGAAGCCGCTGCAACCGAACGAGCGGCGTTTGGCCGACGGTGTCGGCGAGCGTGGGATACATCGCGTGACGTCGTCGGGGATGATGAAGGACGGTATCGCAGCGGTCGCAGTCGGAAGTCGCAGTGCGTTACGCGACCGGTGCGAGGGCTCGATCACATTGTACTGGAGCGATGGGGGCGCCTTTCGACGCCACAAACGAAACCCCCGCCGGGAAAGCGGGGGCTCCGTGACCGTAGCGATGCGGTTACATTATTTCGCGGGCTTGTCCTTGTCCTTTGCTGTGGCGGCGGTCGCCTTGTCGGTCGCGGTCTTGTCCTTCGTGTTGTCCTTGGTCGCCTTCGCTTCCTTATCGGTCGTCGGCTTGTCCTTCGCCATCGCCGCCTTGTCGGCCTTGGCCTTCGCCTTGGCTTCCTTTTCTTCCTTGGCCTTGGCGGCCTTGTCGGCCTTCGCCTCGTCGGCTTTGCTCATCTTCGACTTGCCGTCGTCCTTGGCGGGCGCGCCAGCGGCGGCGGGCGCGGCCGTGGTCGCTGGCGCCGCAGTCTTCGCCGGAGCTGCCATCGGTGCCGCCGCCTTGGCGGGCGCCGCGGT
>CATPAO010000105.1 GCA_955652025.1 Casimicrobiaceae bacterium | reverse complement strand
TCTAGCCGGATCTCCTTCACAGGATCCGGCCCGAGCGGCTTCAACGTCGCGTCCAGACTAAGCGCGTCGCCCGCGGCGAACGGTCCCGTATGTCGCTCGGTGCCTAACTTGGCCGGGCCGGGCGTGAAGTCCATCTTCGAGACGTCGTAGGGATCGCCGCTGGGTACAGATGCCTGAGCCGAGGCCGGCGATGCAGACACCGCCGCGGGTGCCGGCGGCTGCCGCTCGCAACCCACGAGCTCAAAGGTCGCGACGGTAAGCGCAGCGGTACAGAGGGTCAAGAGTCTGCAATTCAGTTCATGCATGGCAATGTTCCCCTAAGGTGCAAGATGAGCGCGTGGTGTGGCGCGTCGCGACCGCGCGGGCCGCGGTATCGCGAGAATCCTCGCTAGCACATTTCGATTTCGGGTGATGTCGTCCAGCGTGTAACGATCGAGGACCGCGTAGAACGCGCGCACGGCGTCATCCAGCACCGCACGTAGCTTGCAAGCCGGCGTGATGCAGCACGTGCTGACGGCGCGCTTAAAACACTCGGCAGGTCGCATCGAGATCTACGTCCGAGGTTCGAATCCTTGGATGAGCTCCGTCCATTGCGGGCCCGAAGCTCGCCCACCTTGTCGATAGTCACTCGCGCACTCACCGCCTGGCTATCCATGGGTAGCATAGCCACCTCTAGATTAGGATCTACGCCTTTTTTGGCGAGACAATATCGTTCAATCCGCCGCGCAAGCGCGTAAATCCTGCCATCAACGCGAAATAGCGATACTCGTCGCCGCCCTTGGCGCGGATCAACGCGACTAGACGCCGCTTCTCGCGCAGGGGCCACGCGTGCAGACCTGCGATCTGGGCAAGGACGGGTGCCATGGCGCGCAGCGCGTTGCGCTCGTCGTCGTTCCAACCGCGAGTGTCCTGCAGCCCTAGCGCCGCGACCACTCCGCGTAGCGCGGCGACTTCCGCGCGGTCGCGTCGTCCGTGGAAGCGAGCCGCAATCCACGAGGTCGTCGCTTGACTCAGCGCTCCTGGATCGCACGCGGCCCGTGCTCCCGGGACCACAGGCCGCTCGAGATCGGAGCGGGTGAAGCGCCGAAGCACGGACAGCGACGTTCGGTAGCCGGATTTGCGTCGCATCTGCTCAAATTCGTCCAGCGCAACCGCGCGCAGTTTGGGCTCGACCGGTCGGAAGCCCAAGCGGAAATAGAACCAGAATGCGCCCGATTCGAGGCCCTCGCGGTTGCCAGCGCCGAATTGATACGGCTCCACCACGAACCGCTCCACGGCAAATAGTTGGGCGTACACGCGCAAGACGGAGGCCATGAGGAACTTGGACTCACCGGCGCGAAACGGCGCAAAGACATTGATGCCGATTTTGCAGGTGCCCAGGAACGGCCAACCGCCTCCGTAGCCGACTGGAACGCTGTTCTTGAAAAGCACGTAGCCGATGTGCGAATCGAGCGCGCCGCGTCGCGCCGGCAACGCCGAGTACAGGGCAATGGCGATGCCGCGCTCGAGGTTGAGATAGCGCGTCCGTGCGACGTCGGCGTGGGTGATCGGATCCGTCTCACGGCCGAGTACTGCTAGAACGGACCGGCTGGCATCGACGAGGCGCTGGCGGGCGTCTTGCCCAAGGCGCCGCGCCGGTGGCAAGGGTGTTGCGATGAGTCGGTCGGCATCGACGCCGCGCAAGAGCGGCCCGCGGTGATAGAACGCCGGGCCGGGCAATCCCCTGACAAACGTGCGCGAGATCGACGCATCGCGCGGGCTCAGGGTAAGGAACAGGTCCATGCTGTCGTAGAGCGCCTCGCGCAACGCGGGATCGCACGGTATGCGCTCAAATTGCGCGACCAGCCACGCAAGCTGGCTACCGCGCCATCCTGTGATGCCTTGCTCGAGGAGCGCCTCCGGTGTGCCCTCACCGGACTCCACGAGATCGAATTCCATCGGCGGCAGCGCGTTCCGCAGCCATTTCGCGAGGAGCGCGCCGCGCTCGCCGAACGAATCGACTTCGGCAAATTGCGGATAGCGCGACACCAGCCAGCGGGCGATTGGATAGCTGTAGGCGATGGTGATTGTCGACCACGCAATGCCACTGCCGCGTAGCCGGGCACATGCGCGCACAGGCCCACGCGCTGCGATGTCCAGGGCCGACGCGGCGACCCGCGCCAGTTCACGCGAGGCGAGCGAGCGCATGGTGGCCGTTTCGGGATACGCGAGAAGGAATAGCAGCACATCGTGGTAGGCAAGCAGCACTTCTGTGTCACAAATGGCAGTATCGGCGGCCACGCGAAGCAGCGCGAGCTTGCGGGGGCGGACCGCGCTGCCGAAACGGTTGGCGATCGAACGCAGCGCGGCGACGGTTGCTGCCTCGAGCGGGCGTGGTGCGACAATCGCGGTGTCGCCGCGCCCCATGTCCATCAGCGCTTCGCGACGATATCGCCGAGGTACGAGGGCATTTTGCGCATTCGGTATCCGTGAACCCACGAATACAAGATTATCGCCCGGATTGGCTTTTCGCCCACGTTCGAATCGGTCGAGTAACTCACTTTCGACATTCGCGTCAGTCTCGCGGTCCGACACCTAGAGAGGGCGGTGCGAGATTAAGGATCTTCCGAAACAGGGCTTCGTATTCGTGCTCGCCCCTCTGGCGCCGAACGGCGGATGGCTGTGACCGGTGAAGTCCGCATCGATTTTCCTTCCAGTCTTCCGCGGTCAGATGCTCGCGCGGCAGCGGTATCAGCTTATCCACTTCGGTGCGCATGTGATCCCAATGAAAGACCGCGTAAGCCAGAACTCGCAGGCCGTGTCGCCGAGCAGTTGATGGAACATGACGCGCTCGGCGCGCACGCACGCGACGACATTGGGATCTCACCCACGCTTTCCGCGCGACCGTTCCAAGCGGCGCTGATGTCGTCCATCAGTTTCGCCGCCGGAGGCATTGTGCCGCTAATTCCGGCGTTCGCGCTCCGGGGGCCCGCGCTCATCCCGACCAC
>CATPAO010000104.1 GCA_955652025.1 Casimicrobiaceae bacterium | reverse complement strand
GCGTGGACGATGGCAAGAGCACCCTGATCGGCCGCCTGTTGTATGACACGCAGGCCATCCTCGCCGACCAGCTTGCCGCCATCGAGCGCACCTCGCAACGCCGCGGTCAGGCGCTCGATCTTTCGCTGCTGACGGACGGCCTCACGGCGGAACGCGAGCAGGGAATCACGATCGACGTCGCGTATCGATTCTTCGCGACCGCGCTTCGCAAGTTCATCGTCGCAGACGCACCGGGCCACGTCCAATACACGCGCAACATGGTGACCGCGGCATCGACCGCGCAACTCGCAATCCTGCTCGTGGACGCACGTCACGGCGTCGTCGAGCAGACGCGCCGGCATGCCGCGCTCGCCCATCTGGTCGGAGTGCCGCATCTCGTCGTGGCGGTGAATAAGATGGATCTGGTCGACTACCGCGAGGAAGCGTTCGGCGCCGTCGTCGCCGATTTTCGCGCCTTCGCCGACCGTCACGGCATCGGGGACGTACGTTTTGTTCCGTTGAGCGCCCTCGAAGGCGACCTGGTTGTCGACCGCGGCGATCGGATGCCCTGGTACGACGGTCCCACGCTGCTGCAGATTCTCGAGACCGCCGAAGCGCCGCCGCCGCCGGCCAACGCGCCGTTCCGCTTTCCGGTGCAGTACGTGATGCGCCCCGCCGCCGGGCGAGCACGCCGTTACCTCGGGCGTGTCGAATCCGGTGCGATCGCCGTCGGCGACGCGGTGACGGTCCTGCCGGGCGGCCAGACAACGCGCGTGCAGGCGATTCGCACGTTCGATCGAATGCACGAAGAGGCCGCTTTGCACGACTCGGTCGGTATCGAGCTCGAGGACGAAATCGACGTGTCGCGCGGCGATCTGATCGTGCGCGCCCATGCGGCACCGACGCCCTCGCGCACGCTGGACGCCGACATCGCTTGGCTCGGCACTGCCCCGCTCGATCCTCGCCGCACGTACGCGCTCCGCCACACGACGCGTGAAGTTCGCGCGCGGATCGCCCGTGTCGCGGATCGCTGGGATGTCGAGACCCAGGAGCGCGAGCCAGCGTCGGCGCCGCTCGAGATGAACGACATCGGCCGCGTATCGCTCGCGTTGGCGCAGCCCGTCTTCGTCGATCGCTACGACCAGAATCGCGCGACCGGCAGCTTCATTCTCATCGACGAGGCGACGAATGATACAGTCGCAGCGGGAATGATTCGATGAATATGCGACCTATCGGAAAGGTCTATCTGGTCGGCGCCGGTCCTGGCGCGCCGGATTTGCTGACGATCCGCGCGGCGAGCCTGCTGGCCTCGGCCGACATCGTCTTCCACGACGCGCTCGTGAATCCGCACATCGTCGGGCTCGCCACGCGCGCGGAAAAAGTGGCGGTGGGCAAACGCTGCGGCAAGCATTCGACGGCGCAGCGCTTCATCAACAAGCGTCTCGTGGACGCGGCGCGGCGCCACGCAATCATCGTGCGGCTCAAGGGCGGCGATCCGTTGCTGTTCGGCCGCGCGCAACAGGAGATCGCCGCGCTCGAAGCGGCCGGCATCGGCTACGAAGTAGTCCCCGGCATCACAGCCGCGCTCGCAGCCGGCGCCGCGGTCGCAACGTCGCTCACCCAGCGCGGAACGGTACGCAGTTTCGCATTCGCCACGCCGCGTGTGGGAACGGGAGAGGATGCGAGCGATTGGGCGCGCGGATTCGCAGCCGCCGACGCCGGTGCCATCTACATGGGCGCTGGCCAGGCCGGTGCGATCGTCGCAGCGCTGTTGCGTGCCGGCAAGCCCGAGTCGCTGCCGGTCGCCGTCGTGGAGAACGCCTCGCTCCCCGAGGAGCGCATTTTCTACACGACGCTCGCGCAACTGACGCGGATCGAAACGGAATTCACGGGCGCGACAATGCTGTTGCTCGGGCCTCAGTTCGTGTCGCGAAGCGCGTTTTCTGATGCGGCTGAACGCGAGCGATGTGCGGACGCCGCACTCCGCGCGATCGGATAGAGACCCTGCCATTGCCTATTCGCGCCCCCAACAAGCCGCGTCGTGCGGCTTTTTTCGAGCCCTATATATACCCGGATGTTTGGAAAAGTAATCAGCTAATTCCCCAAGGCGATAACTATGGAAATCAAACCCTATCTGCTGGCCCTTGTTGCGCCGTTTGCTCTTGCGTGGTCGTTCGTGGCTTCGGCGGACGTCTCGCTTCTCAACGTTTCCTACGACCCCACACGCGAGCTCTATCAAAAATACAACGCCGCATTCGCCAAATACTGGCTTGCGAAGACCGGTGAAAAGGTCGCGATCAAGCAATCGCACGGCGGTTCCGGCGCACAGGCGCGGAGCGTGATCGACGGCATCGACGCCGACGTCGTCACGCCCGCGCTTGCTTATGACATCGACGAGATCGCGCAAAAAGCCAAGCTGCTGCCGGACAACTGGCAGACGCGCCTGCCGCACAACAGCTCGCCGTACAACTCGACGATCGTGTTCCTGGTGCGAAAGGGCAATCCCAAGGGCATCCGCGATTGGGACGACCTGATCAAGCCCGGCGTCTCGGTCATCACGCCGAATCCGAAGACGTCCGGCGGCGCGCGTTGGAATTACCTGGCGGCCTGGGGCTACGCACAGAAAAAGCTGGGCGGCGACGCGCCCGCGAAGGAGTTTGTCCGCAAGTTGTATCGCAACGTCCCCGTTCTCGACACCGGCGCGCGCGGCGCGACAACGACGTTCGTCGAGCGCGGGCTGGGCGACGTGTTGATCGCGTGGGAGAACGAGGCGTTTCTGGCGGTAAAAGAGCTCGGCCCGGACAAGTTCGAGATCGTCGCCCCGTCGATCAGCATTCTGGCCGAGCCGCCGGTCGCGCTGGTCGACAAGGTCGTCGACCGCAAAGGCACGCGCAAAGTGGC
>CATPAO010000103.1 GCA_955652025.1 Casimicrobiaceae bacterium | reverse complement strand
TCGTTGAACACCGGAATGACGACCGAAAGCACGGTCATACGACCCCCACGCTTGCGGTTTTCGCCGCTGCGCTGCCCCTGGAGGGGGAGCAATTCGCGCCTTGGGGCGGCCCGGCGGCGCTCATAGGACCCCCACGCTTGCGGCTTTCGCCGCTGCGCTGTCCCGGGAGGGGGAACAATTCGCGCCTTGGGACGGCCCGGCGGCGCTCATGATTTGCGGTGGTCGGTGATGACGCTTGCGCACGCGGCGCACACGCGGTCGACGTCGGCATCGCGCATCGCGGCGTGAAGCGGCAATGTCACCGTCGTGTCGGCGATTCGTTCCGTATTCGGCAAGTCGCCGCGATGATAGCCGAACCGGCGGCCGAGCGTAGATAGGTGCAACGCCTCGTACGAAACGCCGCTCATGACACCGAGCGCGGCGAGCGCATCGCGGAACGCCTTGCGATCGATGGCAAGACCCTCGGACGGAAGCAACACGCTGAACATGTTCCACGACTGTCCGTCGCCCGCTTTGGGCCGCGGCGGCAGCAGGCACACCGGATCGGTCGCAAAGCGTGCGAAATAGCGCTCGACAAGCGCCCGTCGCGTGGCCAGGAATTCGGGCAACCGCTCGAGTTGCGCCAAGCCGATACGCGCGTTCACGTCGGGCAGGTTGAACTTGCCGCCGGCAAACGTGACGTCGCGTGTGCCGTCGGCGAGCCGCTCGATGCCGTGGAAGCGCAGCGCTTCGACGCGCGTCGCCTCGGCCGCGTCGTTCAACACCAGCGCGCCGCCCTCGATCGACGTGATGTTCTTGTTGGGGTGGAAGCTGAAAGTGACGAGATCGCCGATGGCGCCCACGTTCTTGCCCTTGTACTGCGAACCCATGACCAGCGCCGCGTCCTCGATGACGCGCACGCCGTGCTTGCGGGCAAGCGCATAGAGTGCGTCCAGGTCGGCGAGCGACCCGGGCCAGTGCGTCGGCATGATCGCGCGGGTGCGCGGGCCGATCTTCGCTTCGACCTGCCGGAGGTCGATGTAGCGCGTGACGAGGTCGCAGTCGACGAACACCGGCGTTGCGCCGACCTTGATGATCATGTTAAGCACGGTGAAGAAACTCTGTCCGCACGTGACGACCTCGTCGCCCGGGCCGATGCCCGCGATCTGCAGCGCGACCTCCACCGCGGCGGTGGCCGACGTCAGGACGCGGACCGGCCGCCCGCCGCAAAACGCCGACAGCGCGCGCTCGAATTCCTCGACCCAACGTCCGCTTGTAATATGGCCCGAGCGCAGCACCTCACCGACCGCAGCGATCGTTTTCTCGTCGATCAGCGGAGAAGCGAACTTGAGCCGTGGAAGAGTCGCCATGGCGATCTCAGGAGCGCGCGACCAGCCACACGCCCAGGATGATGAAGCCGATGCCGAGCCAGCGCGAAAGCGTGACCGCTTCGCCGAAAAGATAGTGCGCGGCGATCGCGTTGACAACGTAGCCGAGCGACAGCATCGGATAGGCGATCGAAACCGGTACGCGCGACAATCCCAGAATCCAAACGACCACGCTCACGACGTAAAATGCCGCACCGGCGATGAAGTGGGGCTCCAGCGCCATCCGTCCAAACGTCGCGCTCCAGTTGTCGCTCGTCAGCGTGATCACGCCGAGCGCGTTGGTTCCGGCTTTCAAAAAGAGCTGCGCGGCGGCGTTCAGCAGCACGCCGGTGATCAGGAATGCAAAGGCGGCGAAGGTCATGGTGTCTCGAGAATCTTCGTTGTGCGCATTCAGCGCCGCGCGATCAGCGCCCGGCGCGGTTCGCGCACCACGACGCGATACGGCACGCCGTCCGCCGCCACCTTGTCGAGCGTATCGGGCGCCATCATCGCGTACGCCTGCGGCAGGGCACGCCAGCGCTCTTCCCACTCGGCGATTGTCGCGATTCCGCGCGTGGGCTCGGCGTCGAGGCCGAGCGCCAACTCGTCACGAAATGCCACGACGGTCGTCGGTCGCTGCAGATAGAACGGTAGCGTCTGGTCGTACATGTGGACCTGGAAGATTGGCGCGCCCGCATCGTAACCCGGGCTCGACTCCGCGGTGAGCGTCGCCGCAAGTCCCGCCGCCGATCGCGTCGTGCGAAAGGCGTCGCTTCCGGCAAAGCCGCATTGCAGCGCGACGATGGAGGCGAGCGTCATGGCGGCGATGCCCCACGTTCGCGCGGCGGGCGTAACGCGGCGCGACAGCGCTAACCAGATCACGTTGCCGGCCAGCCAAACGGCGAGCGAGGCAAGAATCCAGGGTCTCGCTTCGCGATAGACGGCGAGCGGGGTACGGGCGTCGGCAAGGCGTGCCGCCAGCCGGTCGTAGCCCAACAACGCGACGATGAGTAGAAGCGCGGTGACGATCGCCGCGAACAGCGCCAACCGGAACACAGTCGGCGGCGCGATGCGCGCGAGCTGCGCCCCGAGCGGCAACGCGATCGCTGGAAACATGGGCAGGATGTACGAGGGGAGCTTCGATCCCGACGCGCTGAAAAAAACGAACACGAACGCGGCCCAGATGAGACAAAACCGCGGCCAGAAAAAGCCGTTCGATTCGGCAACGGCGTTGCGCCACGAAGACGGCAGCGTCCACACCCAGATGCCGAGCCACGGCAACATGCCGACCAAAAGAAGCGGGACGAAATACCACCATGCGC
>CATPAO010000102.1 GCA_955652025.1 Casimicrobiaceae bacterium | reverse complement strand
GTCTTACGCCGAAGGCACGCATCGTCGCCGCCGCCGTCGCCGGTGTCGCGCCGCGCATCATGGGCTTCGGTCCTTCGCCTGCGATGCGCAAGGTGCTGGCGAAGGCCAGGCTTACCCTCGCCGACATCGACGTCATCGAATTGAACGAAGCATTCGCCGCGCAAGCGCTTGCGGTCACGCGCGATCACGGATTGCCCGACGATTCGCCGAAGGTCAATCCGAATGGCGGCGCGATCGCGCTCGGCCATCCGCTCGGCGCGAGCGGCGCGCGATTGGTGACGACGGCCACGTATCAATTGATCCGCAGCGGCGGCCGCTACGCGTTGTGCACGATGTGCATCGGCGTCGGGCAGGGCATCGCCATGATCATCGAGCGCGTGTGACGCGCCGGACATTTCGAGGAGCGCTGTCATGACGTCCCGCCCGCCGAACCTGCAGACGCGCGAGCTCGCAAGCTATCGCAAGTCCGACCGCGGCACGCAGCCGGATTACCTCTTTGTGCCCTACGCATCGACGGTCAAGCGCTCGCCGTCGCAGCCGCTCGTGATTCTGCCGACGACGAACACAGAAAAAAACTCCCAGCTCTACGTATAATAAAAAAAAAAAGCCAACGATTTCGACCTGACGAAGCAGGGCAGTGGCGATCCGATCGGCGAGCGCATCGTCGTGACCGGCCGTGTGCTCGATGCGAACGGCAAGGCCGTGGCGAACACGCTGATCGAGATCTGGCAGGCGAACAGCGCCGGTCGGTACCAGCATCATCGCGACCAACACCATGCGCCGGTCGATCCCAACTTCCCTGGTTGCGGCCGCACGTTGACCGATGCGCAGGGGCGCTATCGTTTCATCACGATCCGGCCGGGCGAATACCCGTGGCGCAATCATTACAACGCGTGGCGGCCGGCGCATATCCATTTTTCGCTGTTCGGGCCCGCGTTCGCGACGCGGCTCGTCACACAGATGTACTTTCCAGGCGATCCGCTGCTCGAATTCGATCCGATGTATCAGAGTATTCCCAGCGAGCGCGCGCGCAAGCGCCTCATCTCCGCGTTCGATTGGGAAACGACGATTCCGGAGCAGGCGCTCGGCTACAAGTTCGACATCGTCCTGCGTGGCCGCGACGAGACGCCGATGGAGAACGACTTGCCCGTCTGAGGATCTCATGAGCCTGGAAACCACCTCGTCGCAAACGATCGGGCCGTATCTGCATATCGGACTCACGTGGCTTGTCACCGACGACTTGGTCGGGCCCGGCGCGAGCGGCGAACGAGTCAACGTAGAGGGTCGCATCGTCGACGGCGACGGCAATGCGGTCGACGATGCGGTTGTCGAAATCTGGCAGGCGAACGCGAACGGCCGCTACGCGCATCCCGACGACGTGCAAGACAAGCCGCTCGAGCCGGGGTTCAAGGGTTTCGGACGCGTCATGACGGATCGCGACGGGCGCTTTCGATTCGCCACCGTCAAGCCGGGTCGCGTGCGTGCGCCCGGCGGCGGCTGGCAAGCGCCGCATCTCAACGTCACGCTTTTTACGCGCGGCTTGCTGAAGCACCTGATCACGCGGATGTACTTTCCCGGCGACGCCGCCAATACGGATGATCCGGTGCTGCGAAGCGTGCCCGCCGAACGGCGCGCGACGCTGATCGCGGTGCCGTCGGCCGACAAGGGCGGCACGCTCGAATGGAACGTCGTCCTGCGAGGCGAGAACGAGACGGTGTTTTTCGATTACTAGACGCGGGCTCGCGTTTCGTGCTCGACCTCCTCTTCACCACCGATGCGATGCGTGCGGTGTTTTCCGACGATGCGCGCGTCCAACGCATGCTCGACTTCGAGGCGGCGCTCGCCCGCGCGGAAGCGAAGGCCGGCGTCATTCCGGCCGCGGCCGCCGACTCGATCGGGCGCTGCTGCCGCGCCGGTGACTTCGATTTCGCGCAACTCGCGACGGACGCACGTGCCGCGGGCAATCTCGCGATTCCCCTCGTCGCCGCATTGACCGAGCGCGTCGGACAAACTGCAGCGTCCGCGCGTGGTTTCGTCCACTGGGGCGCGACGAGCCAGGACGTCATCGATACCGGGTTGGTGATGCAATTGCGCGAGGCATTGCGGCTGATCGACCACGACCTCGCGCGTCTCGGGGATGCGCTTGCCGCGAAGGCCGATGCGCATCGCGCGACGCCGCTGCCGGGGCGGACGTGGTTGCAGCAGGCATTGCCGGTCACGCTGGGCTTGAAGCTTGCGACGTCGCTGTCGGCCATCGATCGCCATCGCGCACGCGTCGCTGCCCTGCGGCCGCGCGTGGCGGTGCTCCAGTTCGGCGGCGCCGCGGGCACACTGGCGTCGCTCGGCGCGCACGGTCTCGGCGTCGAAAAAGCGCTCGCCGCGGCGCTCGAATTGGCGATCGCCGACGTGCCGTGGCACACGCAGCGCGACATCGTCTGCGAAGTCGCGACGACGATGGGGCTCCTCGCCGCGACGCTCGGCAAGCTCGGCCGCGACATCGCGCTGCTCGCGCAGACCGAAGTCGGCGAAGCGTTCGAGCCCGCGGTGCCGGGCCGCGGCGGATCGTCGACGCTGCCGCACAAGCGCAATCCGGTCGGCGCTGCGATCGCGATCGCAGCTGCGACGCGCCTGCCGGGCCTCGTCGCGACGATGCTCGCCGCTGCTGTCCAGGAGCACGAGCGCGGACTCGGCAACTGGCCGGCCGAGTGGGACACATTGCCGCAAATCGTCATGCTCACCGCGGGATCGCTCGACGCGATGGCCCATGTCGTCGCCGGGCTCGACGTCGATGCCGCACGAATGCGGGCGAATCTGGATCTGTCGCACGGGCAGATATTCGCCGAAGCTGTCCAGACGGCGCTCGCGCCGACGCTCGGTCGCGACGTCGCGCATGAGCTTGTCGCCGCCGCCTCTCGAAAGGCGTCGCAGGAGCGCCGCCACTTGTGCGACGTGCTGGGGAACGAGCCGGGGGTACGCGCGGTGCTCGATGCGGCGGCACTGGCGCAACTGTTCGATCCGACCGCGTATCTGGGTGCGGGCGACGCGTTCGTTACGCGAACGCTCGCCCGTCACGCCTGATCGCCGGCAAACGATTACGCATGCCATTCGCCGACTTCGCCGATGCGCGCCTCCACTATCGCTTCGACGGTGCCGTCGGCGCGCCGGTCGTCATGTTGTCCAATTCGCTCGGCACGGACCTCCCGATGTGGGATCCGCAAGTGCCGGCGCTCAACGCGCGTTATCGCGTGCTGCGCTACGACACGCGCGGTCACGGCCAGTCGGCGGTCACGCCAGGACCGTATACGATCGAGGGCTTGGCGGAGGACGTGCTCGGCCTGCTCGACGCGCTTGCGATCGAGCGCGTTCATTTTTGCGGCTTGTCGATGGGTGGCATGATCGGGCAATGGCTGGGCGCGCATGCGTCGCAGCGTGTCGACAAACTGATCCTGTGCAACACGACGCCGCGGATCGGCTCGCCCGAGGCGTACAACACGCGGATCGACAACGTGCAAAAGGGCGGCATGGCGGCGATCGTCGACGCGGTGCTGGCACGCTGGTACACGCCGGAATTTGCCGCAACGGATACGGGCGCCGTCGAAAAGACGCGCCAAATGCTGCTTCGCACGCCGCCCGACGGTTATGTCGCCTGTTGCGCGGCCATCCGGGACATGGATCAGCGCGAGGCGGTGCGTAGGATTGCCGTGCCGACGCTGGTGATCGCTGGATCGCACGACCTCGCGACCCCTCCCGCGGACGGACGCTTTTTGGCCGAGCGAATTCAGGGCGCGAGATACGTCGAGCTGCCCGCCGCGCATCTGTCCAACATCGAGGCGGCGCCGGCGTTCACCGCGGCGCTCACGGAATTCTTGGCATCGTAGGGAGAACGCGATGGACGAGCGCGACCGCTATTCGAAGGGAATGGAAGTCCGCCGCGCCGTGTTGGGCGACGCGCACGTCGACCGGTCGCTGGCGCGGCGCGACGCCTTCAACGAGGAATTCCAGGACCTGATCACGCGCTACGCATGGGGCGAAATCTGGAGCCGTCCCGGATTGCCGCGGCATACCCGCAGCCTGCTCACGCTGGCGCTGATGATCACGTTGAATCGCGGCGACGAATTTAAGATGCACGTCAAGGCCGCGTTCAACAACGGTGTTACGCGCGACGAAATCAAGGAAGTGATTCTGCATTGCGCGATCTACGCCGGTGTGCCGGCGGCCAACGTCGCGTTCCACTTGGCCGAGGAAGTGTTTGCGGCGATGGACGCCCCCGGCGGCTGACCGCCGTTTTGCGGCTATCGGCGGCGTCCGCTCAACCGCGAACCCAGCACGCCGCGGACGAGTCTGCGTCCCACGGTCGTGCCGACGGTGCGTGCCGCGCTTTTCCCAAACGGCCTCGACCAGGCTGTCCTTGCGTCCCAATCCGCTCATGAGGCCGCCCAACGATCCCTTGTGTCTGCAACAAGTCGTGCCACTGAACACCGGCACGCCGATCGACGAGAATCGCTCGGCCATAATCAGGGTCACCGTCTTGCCCCTGCCCATCGCGCCGGTGATGAGGCCAGGACGGTTGGAAAGTGCCGGCAGCAACCCCAACTCCTGGTCGTCGTGCCGCGCGATGATCAGCGGATCGGCATCGAAAAGTCTCGCGAGGGAAAGGGCGAAGCTTAGCCCGGGATGCGGCCGGGAGTTCGATCGGGCGGCGGTCCTTTCCAACGCGGCGCTGCCCGGGCGGGTGGGGGAGGCCTATCTTCAAAAAGGCGCGAATTTCTGGTAGAATTCGGGGTGATAAGTAAGAGAAATGGGCTGGGCACAGCCCATTTTTTTTTGGTTTTGGGCAAAGCCCTCGTGCCCGATTTGGGGTTCGAGGCGTTGGATCGGCCTTGATCATCGGTGAATTGCTGCAGCGGACGCTGCCCGCGCTGGGCTACGAGCTCGTCGACGTGGAAACGTCGAGGAGCGGT
>CATPAO010000101.1 GCA_955652025.1 Casimicrobiaceae bacterium | reverse complement strand
GGCAAGCTGTGGCCGCGCGGACGCGCATGGCGAAACGAGCTGTCGACGGCGACGCTCGCCGACAATTTTTGCAACCGCTGGTCCGGCGGACTCAACTTCCTTCGTCACCCATACAACGGATCGGAAGTTTCGGTCGAGCCCGATGGGAGCGTGTACCCCTGCTGCATCAAGACGAAGCTGCCGATCGGCAACCTCGTGGAGGAGGGCCTGATCGACATTCTGGACTCGCTGACCGGCCTTCCGGCCTACGAGGCGATCACGATGGGCCATCCGGAACGCATGGGGCTCGCGCACGGCTGGTCCGAAGCCAAATTCGTCGAAGCCTCGCGCACGATGACGCCGTCGGGGAAGCCCTATCAGAACCTGTGCATCGGCTGCGATCGGTTTCACGAACAGATTCTGGGACCGGTGCTCGACGAAGCACGGCGGCGCCGCCGCGCCGCACGAGGACTGCCGGCCGCGCACGACACCCGCAGCGTCGTCTCGCTCGTTCCCGCCGCGGACTGACATGACGTTGCGCCGCATCCTCGCGTTCGCCGCTGCGCTGTTCGCTCTGGGCGCGCGCGCGGAAGCGGCCGAATGGGACGGCATCGTCGCGAAAGCCCGCGGGCAAACCGTCAACTTCAACGCGTGGGCCGGCGACGAAAAGACCAATGCGTTCATCGCGTGGGTCGGCGCGGAAGTCGCGCGGCGCTACGGCGTCGCGATCAATCACGTCAAGCTCAAGGACACGGCCGAGGCGGTGACGCGCGTCGTCGCGGAAAAGTCGGCCGGTCGCGACCGCGGTGGGACCGTCGACCTGATCTGGATCAATGGGCCGAATTTTCTCGCCCTCAAGGAACAGAAGCTGCTGTTCGGACCCTTTACCGCGAAGCTCCCGAATTTCGCCCTGGTCGACACGACGAGCGTGCGCTCGAACGTCGTCGACTTTACCGTTCCCGTCGAGGGATTCGAATCGCCGTGGCGACGCGCACAGATCGTTTTCGTCTACGACAGCAAGCGCGTTGCCGACGCGCCGCGTTCGGTGCCGCAATTGCTTGCCTGGGCGAAGCGGCACCCGAGCCGCACGACGCACCCTGCGGTCCGCAATTTCCTCGGCGCGACCTACTTGAAGCAGGCGCTCTACGAATTGGCGCCCGACGCCGAGGTATTGCAGCGACCGGCGACCGACGCCGATTTCGCCGCAGCGACCGCGCCGCTATGGATGTGGTACGACGCGCTGCGACCGCTCCTGTGGCGTCGCGGCGAGCAGTTTCCGGAAAACGGCCCGGCGCAGCGGCAATTGCTGAACGACGGCGAGATCGACCTGATGGTGTCGTTCAATCCGGCCGAAGCGGCGGTCGCGCAATCGTCCGGGCAGCTGCCGGAATCGGTGCGCACCGTCGTGTTCGACCGCGGTATGATCGGCAACACCAGCTTTGTCGCGATACCGTACAACGCGGCGAACAAGGAAGGCGCGATGGTCGTCGCGAATTTCCTGCTCGAGCCGACGGCCCAGGCGCGGGCACAGGACTACCGGCAAATGGGCAATTTCACCGTGCTCGATCTCTCGAAGCTCACATCGGCCGACCGCCAAGCGTTCGACGCGTTGCCGCGCCATCCGGCGCTTCCGGCCAACGCAGACTTGCGCGCGACGTTGCCCGAACCGCATCCGTCGTGGATGACGCGTATCGCCGCGGAATGGGAGCGGCGATACACGAGGTGACCGCGCAGCGCGGACAGAGCAGCGCGCTCCGTGCCTTTCCCGCGCTGACCGTCGCGGCGTTCCTGCTGCCGATCGGCGCGGGATTGATCGGCACGATGCTTCCGGCGTTCGGTTATCTGCCCGCGATCGGCGGCGATCGATTCACGTTCGATCCGTGGCGGCGACTCTTCTCATACGCCGGCATTGCGACGAGTCTCGAGACGACGCTGATCACCGGGCTCGCCGCCACCGTACTCTCGATCGCGCTCGCCGTAGGATACTGCGCCGTCGCGCACGGCCGGGCGTGGACGCAACGCATCGGCCGCCTGCTCGCGCCGATCCTGTCGACGCCGCACGCCGCGATCGCGATCGGCATCGCATTTCTGATCGCGCCGTCGGGTTGGATCGCGCGCGCCATTTCACCGTGGCTCACCGGGTGGGCGCTGCCGCCCGACGTCGCGACCATCGGCCATGCGTCGGGGTGGCCGCTCGTGCTGTGCCTTGTCGCGAAAGAAGTACCGTATCTCGTGTTGATGATCATCGGCGCGCTCCACCAGGTGCCGTCGGCGCAGCACCTCACGATCGCGCGCACGTTGGGCTACGGCCGGGTCGAAGCGTGGCTCAAGGTCGTGCTGCCGCAGGTCTATCCGCAGATCCGCCTGCCGATCTTCGCGGTGCTCGCGTTTTCGCTGTCGGTGGTCGACGTGGCGTTGATCGTCGGTCCGGGCAATCCGCCGCCGCTCGCCGTGCTCGCGGTCCGCTGGTTCGCGGACGCCGATATTCGGTTCTACTTTCCCGCGGCCGCCGCCGCGCTGCTGCAACTGCTCATCGTCGTCATGGCGATCGCGAGCTGGTCGGCCGCCGAGCGGATCGCGGTCCGCGCCGGCCGCCGATGGATCGCGCGCGGAACGCGCGCCGGCGCCGTGTCGACGCTCGCACGGATCGCCTTTGCGCTCACCTTCGTCGCGTACGTCGCGAGCGCGATGGCGATCGTCGGCATGGCCGTCTGGTCGTTCGCCGCACAGTGGCGTTTCCCGTCGGCGTTACCGGAGGCGTGGACGACGGCGAACTGGCTGCGGGGAGTCGCCGGCCTCGCCCGTCCGATCGCCACGACGTTGACGCTCGCGCTCGGCGCCACGCTGATCGCGCTCGTATTGGTGGTGGGCTGTCTCGAAAACGAGACGCGGACGCACCGTCCCGCCGGGATCCGGTCGCTGTGGATCCTTTACCTGCCGCTGCTGGTTCCACAAGTTGCGTTCCTGTTCGGGGCGCAGGTGCTGCTGGTTCGGGTGGGCCTCGACGGCATGCTTGCGGCCGTCGTGTGGGCGCATCTGATCTTCGTGCTGCCTTATCTGTTTCTGTCGCTCGCCGATCCGTGGCGTGCACTCGATCCGCGCTATGCGCGCACGGCCGCCAGTCTTGGCGCCGCACCGTTGCGGGTGTTTTTGCGGCTGAAGGTGCCGCTATTGCGCGGACCGGGGCTGATCGCGTGCGCCGTCGCGTTTGCGGTCAGTGTCGGCCAGTATTTGCCGACGCTATTTGCCGGCAACGGTCGCGTGGCGACGCTCACCACCGACGCCGTGACGCTGTCCGCGGGTGCCGATCGTCGCGTCATCGGGACGTATGCGCTGTTGCAGGCGCTGCTGCCTACGATCGTCTATGCGTTGGCGGTCGTCGTTTCCGCTCGACGATTCGCGCCGCGGCGCGACCCGCCATGAGGGGCCTCTGCCAGCTCCGACTGACTGATGTCACGATCGCGATCGGCGCGCACGCGTTGATTTCGTCGTTCGATCTCGCGATCACGCCCGGCGAGCGAGTGACGGTGATGGGGCCGAGCGGATGCGGCAAGTCGACGTTGCTGGCGTTCATCGCCGGCACGATCGATCCCGTGTTCACGGCGTCGGGCCGCGTCGCGATCGATGGCGTCGACGTGACGGACCTCGCACCGGAGCGGCGCCGCGTCGGCATTCTGTTCCAGGACGATCTGTTGTTTCCGCATCTGTCGGTCGGCGACAATCTCGCATTCGCGCTGCCGCTCGCGCTGCGGGGACGCGAAAAACGTCGCACCGCGGTCGCGCAAGCGCTCGCCGAGGCCGAACTGACCGGCTTCGCGGACCGCGACCCGGCGACGCTCTCCGGCGGCCAGCGCGCGCGCATCGCCATGATGCGAACGCTGCTCGCCGCGCCGCGCGTGCTTCTGCTGGACGAGCCGTTCAACAGGCTCGACACGCAGTTGCGCCACGATTTCCGCCGCTTCGTGTTCGACCACGCCGCGGAGCGCGGCTTGCCGATCCTGCTGGTGACGCACGATGCCGCCGACGCCGAAGCGGCCGCGGGGCGTGCAATCGTCTTGGGAGCGTAAAATCGCAGTCGGATAATGCGGGCGGCGCTGGATTCCCGCCTTCGCGGGAACGACGCTGGCATGGCGCGCATCCGGCGCCGATTCGGCGTGGAGGATTCATGAACGACACCACGGATAAGGTCCGGACACAACTCAGGGACGAGATCTCCCAGCTCGTCGCCGCCAAGGTCGCGCCCGAGCTTCGCGCCACGCTGCAGGCGTTCGTCGCGCGCTATTACGGTCAGGTCGATCCCGAGGATCTTTTGGAGCGGCAGCCGACCGACCTTTACGGCGCGGCGCTTTCGCATTGGAACTTCGCGCGAACGCGCGATGCTGGCCGCGTCCGTGTCCGCGTGTTCAACCCGACGCTCGAGGAGCATGGCTGGCAGTCGACGCACACGATCATCGAGATCGTCAACGACGACATGCCATTCCTTGTCGACTCGGTGGCGATGGAAGTCAATCGGCACGGGCTGACGCTGCACCTGATCATTCATCCGATCCTGAGCGTCGAGCGCGCGGCCGACGGCACGCTGACTGGACTCGGTGCCGACGATTCGAAGACGCGCCGGTTGGAATCGTTCATCCATGTCGAGATCGATCGCACCACCGATGCGGCCGCGCTGAAAGCGTTGGCCGCCGACATCGATCGCGTGCTGGACGACGTGCGCGCCGCGGTGACCGACTGGAAGGCGATGCAGGAAATGGTGCGAACGATCGCCGCCGACGTCGAGCATTCGCCGCCGCCGCTTCCCCCCGACGAGCTTTCCGAAGGCATCGCGTTCCTTAATTGGCTCGCCGAAAATCACTTCACGCTGCTCGGCTATCGCTGCCACGACCTGGTGAAGATCGAAGGCGAGGATGCGCTGAAGGTCGTTCCGGGCTCGAGCCTCGGTATCCTGCGCGAAACGCAAAGCAAGGACGTCGCGACGAGCTTCGCGGCATTGCCGCCGGAAGTCAGGGCTTACGCGCGCCGGCCCGAGCTCCTGATCATCACCAAGTCGACGTCGCGCTCGACCGTGCATCGGCCGGGATACCTCGACTACATCGCAGTCAAGCGCTTCGACGCGAAGGGCGAGGTCTGCGGCGAGCATCGCTTCCTCGGGCTCTTCACGCACACCGCGTACAGCGCGAACCCGGCCGACATTCCTCTGTTGCGGCACAAGACGTCCAACGTGATACGCCGTGCGCATTTGCCACCCGGCGGCCACGCGGAAAAAAAGCTGATCAACATTCTCGACAACTATCCGCGCGACGAGCTGTTTCAAACGTCCGAGGAGGAGCTGTTACTCACAACGACCGGCATCCTGCATCTGGGCGACCGCCAACGGTTCCGCTTGTTCGTCCGGCGCGATCCGTTCGAGCGCTTTGTTACGTGCCTCATCTACGCGCCGCGCGAAAACTACACTACGGAAGTGCGCCAGAAGTGGCAGGCCATCCTGATGCAGGGATTCAACGGCACCAGCTCCGATTTCAACGTCCACCTGTCGGAATCACTGCTGGCGCGGGTGATGATCACCGTGCGGACGTCGCCTGGACATATTCCCGAGTACGACGTGCGGGCGCTCGAGGCGCAGCTCGCCGCGGCTGCGCGACGCTGGGACGACGACTTGAAGCGGGCGCTCACCGAAACGCAGGGCGAGGCGCGCGCCAATACGCTGTTCCGGCAATTCGGTGGTGCGTTCCCTGCCGGCTACCGCGAGGATTTCACGGCGCGTGCCGCGGTGCCCGACATCGAAATGATGGACACATTGACCGACGCCGAGCCGCTCGGCATGTCGCTCTATCGGCCGCTCGAGGCTGCGCCCAATGGGTTGCGCTTCAAGCTGTTCCGCCTGGGCGGCCCGGTGACGCTGTCCGACAGCCTGCCGATGCTCGAGCGGATGGGGATGAAGGTGCTGGACGAACGGCCGCATCGCATCACGCCGGACGGGCGCGCGCCGATCTGGATGCACGACCTCGGCATGCTCGCATCGGTGTCCGACACGGAAGTCGAGATCGATTCGCTGC
>CATPAO010000100.1 GCA_955652025.1 Casimicrobiaceae bacterium | reverse complement strand
GCGCCGCATTCTCGTCGAAAAGGGCCGTCGCGAGTCCGTAGCCGGCACACAGCGTCGCAGCGGCGAGCCCTGCGGGTCCAGCGCCGACGACTGCGACGTCGATCCCGCCTGGATGATCTCCCCACGCTTGTGGCGTACGCCGCTGCGCTGCCCTCCTGGGGGCGTAACTCGCGCCTTGGGGCGGCCCTGCGGCGCTCATCGCTATCGTCCCTCCGCGCGCGTGACGATCCGCATACCCGGCGCCACGCGCGTCATGCAGCCCCGGACATTCGGGCATCCGTCGATTTCGACCACACAGTCGAAGCAGGCGCCCATCATGCAATACGGCCCGCGCGGCGCGCCGCCCACCGGCGTCGTGCGGCAAACGATCGCGCCGGCGGCGAGTAGCGCAGCCGTCACCGTATCGCCGTCGCGCGCGCCGAAACAAGCGCCGTCGATCGTGATCTCGACGGCGGCGGCAGTAACGTCAGGCAGCCGCGTGAACATCGAACCGGTCCGGCGCGAAGACGGCGCATTCGGGCGGCCATCGACCGACCAGAATCGCCGGCGCCAACACGTGCGCATGGACGGCGGCGAGCGTGACGCCGCTGTGACACGACACGACGTACGCGCCGGGATGCTGACGCGATTCGGCGTAGATCGGAAAGCCGTCCGGCGACATGACACGCAACGCCGCCCACGCACGTACGACGTTCGCAGCGGCAAGCGCGGGAAACGCCGCGACCGCGCGCGCCGCCATCGTCGCGAGCACGGCCGGATCGAGCGTCTCGTCGAAGCCCGCGTCCTGCTGCGAATCGCCGACCAGCACCGTGCCGTCGTCGGTCTGGCGGAGGGTTGCGATGGGCAACGCCAGGAACGGCGGCATCCGCTCCAGCACGAGCACTTGGCCCTTGTTGGGATGCACCGGCGCGGCGAGTCCGACCATCGGCGCGAGCCGCGCGTTGCCCAGCCCCGCGGCGAGCACGACGCGTTCGGCTTCGATGACGCCGGCGCGCGTGCGCAACACAAAGCGTCCGCTCGCCGGCTCGATCGTGTCCACGCGTGCATCGGCGGTGTATTCGCATCGCGCGTGCTCGAGCGCCGCCAGAAGCGCGGCAAAAAGCCGAAGCGGATTGCAGTCGCCGTCGAGCGCACAGTAGGTGCCACCGACCACTGCGGGACCGACCGCCGGCAGCCGCCTCGCAATGCCGGCAGGGTCGAGCATCTCGATGTCGTACCGCTCGAACCCGGGTTGCGCCAACAGGTCGGTCATTCGCTTCGCGCGCGCGTCGAGCTCGTCGCGGCAGAGGCAGAGATGAATTCCGCCCCCTTGGCGCAGCGCGACATCGATGCCGGTCTCGGCCGCCAAGTCCGCCGCGAGCTTCGGCCATTCACGCGCCGAATGCTGCGTCCAGCTTCCGTACGGCGGCGAACCCCTGCCTTTGCCCTGCACCCAGACGAGACCGAAGTTGCCGCGTGCGGCGCGAAATGCGCTATCGCCTTCGTCGACGACGACCAGGCGCGGGCCGAGCGTGCGCAACCCGAACGCGACCGCGGCGCCGACAAGCCCGCCGCCGACCACCGCGATCGCGAACCGCTCATCGCTCATGGGGCGCTCACGATCGTTGTCACGCGGCCGCGAGGCGTGCCAGGAGCTTGTCGTGGATGCCGCCGAAGCCGCCGTTGCTCATGATCAGCACGTGATCGCCGGATCGTGCCGCGCGTGCGATCGCGTCGATCAGTTGGCCGAGATCGGTGTGCACCTCGGCGTTGCCGCCAAGCGGTGCCAGCGCTTCCGTCGCGTCCCAGCCAAGATTGCCGGCGTAACAGTAGACGTGGTCGGCGTCGCGCAAGCTCGTCGGCAGTGCCGCTTTCATCGTCCCGAGCTTCATCGTGTTCGAGCGCGGCTCGACCACCGCGAGAATGCGCGCGCGGCCGACGGTGCGGCGCAGGGCGTCGAGCGTCGTCGCGATCGCCGTCGGATGGTGCGCGAAGTCGTCGTAGACGGTGACGCCGCGGACGGTGCCGCGCGTTTCCAGCCGCCGCCGTACGCCGCGAAACACCGCGAGCGCGGCAAGGCTTTGCGCCACCGGAACACCGGCGTGACGCGCCGCTGCGAGCGCCGCCAGTGCGTTCAGTTGATTGTGGCGCCCAAGCTCGCCGAACGTGAGCACGCCCTGCGGCGCACCGCCTTGCAGGATCGATCCGTCGACGGCGATCGTCCAGTCCGGCCCCGTCCCGGGCACCTCAGCCAAATCGAAGCGCTCGACCTCGCTCCAGCAGCCGCGCGCGAGCACGCGGCCCAAGCTCGCCTCGCCGCCGTTGACGACGATGCGCCCGCGCGACGGAATCGTGCGCACCAGATGGTGGAATTGCGTTTCGATCGCCGCCTGGTCGGGAAAGATGTCGGCGTGATCGAACTCGAGATTGTTGAGCACGGCGGTGCGCGGGCGATAGTGAACGAACTTCGACCGCTTGTCGAAGAACGCGGTGTCGTATTCGTCGGCCTCGATCACGAAAAACGACGACGCGGTGCGTCTCGCCGACACGCCAAAGTCCACCGGCACGCCGCCGATGAGGAACGCGGGATCGAGGCCGGCGTATTGGAGGATCCACGCGAGCATCGCCGCGGTCGTCGTCTTGCCGTGGGTGCCGGCCACCGCCAGCACCCACCGGTCGCGCAGCACGTTTTCGTAGAGCCATTGCGGACCCGAGACGTACGGGCGCCCCGCGTCGAGCACCGCTTCCATCAACGGATTGCCGCGCGAGACCACGTTGCCGACGACGAAAATGTCGGCGTCCTTCGCCACTCCTCGCAACTGATCGGCGCCGAAGCCCTGCGTGAGCCCGATGCCGAGCGCTGCGAGTTGCGTCGACATCGGCGGATAGACGTTGGCGTCGCAGCCCGTCACGCGATGGCCCGCTGCTTGCGCGATCGCGGCGATGCCGCCCATGAACGTGCCGCAAATGCCGAGGATATGGAGATGCATTCTAGACGGGAAGGCGTCGTTTTTCGGTCAGCGCGCGCACGTAGGCGGATTCGAGCGCGCGCGCGTAGACGAGCGGATCGGTCAAATCGGGCCGCGTCATCGCCGCAAGCACCGCGGCGCGCTGCGCATCGCGAAAAGCCGAGTCGGTCGCGAGGCGGGTCGCCAGCGCGACAAACGCGTCATCGGAGTCGGCGATCAGCCCAGTGAGGCCCGCATGCGCGAGGATGCTCGCCGTCATCCGTTCCGCGTGACGGAGCCCGGCGCGCGTCACCACCGGCACGCCGGCAGCCAGCGCCGCGGCTGTCGTGTCGCCGCCGGTGTACGGCAACGTGTCGAGCGCGAAATCGGCGAGCGCGTAACGATCGTGCAACGCGCCGGAGTCGTAGCGCACGATCTTAACGCGACCGTCGCCGATGCCGAATCCCGCCAGCCGGCGGAGAAGCGCGACGCGATCGTCGTTCGAGAGCGGCGAGATGAGCAGGACTGCCTGTGGGGCCGCGGCGAGAATCGCGCGCCACAGATCGAGACAACGCGGCGACAACTTCTGCGCCGGGACGAACGTCGCGCACACGACGGCATCCGATCCGATGCCCAATGCGACCCGTGGCTCGCGCAGTATCGGTGCGGCGTACGCACGTAGCGGCAGCACACACACCGGCAACGGCAGCAACGCCTCGAGCTGATACGCGGCGTTGCCGGGGACATCGGCGAACGCGTCGGTGATCTTGTAGTCGACGGTGGCGAGTCCAAGTGCGCCGTGGCAACTCAGGTGCGTCGCGACGACGGGAGCGGGCTTCCGCGCGACGATGCCCGGCCGCGAGAACGCGGAATGACCCATCAAGTCGACGAGGATGTCGAGATCGTCGTTCGCGATCCGGCGCGCCGCTGCGGCATCGTCCAAGTCCGCCAGCGCGGCGAAACCGTCGGCATCCGCGCGCATCGCGTCCGTCATCGCATCGTCGTTCGCCTCGGGTGCGAGCGAATAGAGCCGGACCGCGAATCGCCCGCGATCGTGCGCCGCCAGCACAGGCGCGAGCATTTCGCCCATCACGTGCTTGCGGAAATCCGCGGACAAATAGCCGATGCGGATGCGGCGATCGTCGCCCGCGAGTCGGCGCGGCGCGTCGGGCGCGAGCGGAACGGCGTCGCCGCGCGCCGCGAGCTCCGCGTTGACCAGTCGATCGTAGGTTCGGTAGAGATCCAACAGCGTCTCCCGCGCCACGTCGTGATATTGAGCGAGCGCAAGCGTCTCGGCGAGCAGCGCGGATTCGCCGATCGCGAACGGATGCGCGAGCGCTGCCGATAGCGCCCGCGCCTCGCGCGCCGCATCGCCCTCGCGCCGCGCGGACACGAGCGCAGCGACGATCGTGCGCGCGCTCATCGTCGTATCGGGCTCGTAGCGCAGGTAGTCGGCGAGCGCGTCCTCGTCGCGCCGCAGCAGCAGCAAGGTGCCGCGCAACGTCCACCAGATGTTTTCGTCGGTAGGTGCGAGCGTGCGCGCGAACACGAGATGGGGCACGCCCTCGCTCCAGCGCTTCTGCCGATTCAGCGTGAGCGCGAGGTTGACGCGCGCGCCGAGGTGCGTGGGCTCGATCGCCACCGCCCGTTCGAACGCCGCGCGCGCGCCGTCGAGATCGCCGGCGGCAAACAGCACGTGCCCGCGCGCGGACCAGGGCTCGGCCCAGGTGTCGCGCCGCCGCGCCGCCTCGGCGAACGCCGCCAGCGCCTCGTCGCTCGCGCCTTGGAAAGCGTGGAGTGCGCCGAGGTTGTGCCAGAGCTCCGCGCGCTCGGGCGCGATCTTCAACGCTTCGCGATAGGCGGACAGCGCGCCCGCGCCGTCGCCGGCAGCCGACCGTGCCGCGGCGTCGGTGAGCAGCGTGGAAAGCGTGGACATCGCGGAATCGGGCGGTGCGGCGGCGACCGGCTTACGACCGGAAGATGAAATACACCGCGCCCAACAGGCACAGCCCCGCCCACACGTATTCGAGCTTGAGCGGCTGGCCCATGTAATACACGGCGAACGGCACGAACACGACGAGCGTGATCACTTCCTGCATGATCTTGAGCTGACCGAGCGACAGCGCCGTGAAGCCGATCCGGTTCCCCGGCACCTGCAGCAGGTATTTCGCGAGCGCGATCCCCCACGAGACGAGCGCAGCAATCCACCAGGGCTTGTCGTAAAGGTTCTTGTGGTGCCCGTACCACGCGAACGTCATGAACAAGTTGGACAGCGACAACGACACGGCGCACACGAGAGCCGGGTGAACCATCACAAAGGAATTCATGGGATTCGCGATCGGACCAAGCAGACGTCATTATCTACGATTGGTCGGTTACGCTGGGCAAGGCACTCGCATCCCACGGGTTACAATCGTCGCCCTTTCATCCGCACCAGTCTCCATGACGATCCGCTCGATCTTCGTTGCAACGACGATTTGGCTGGCGACCGCCCCGTCCGCTCACGCCGACGCCGACAAATTGGCGTACCCGGCGACGCCGAAAATTCCGATATCGGACACCTTTCACGACGTCACGGTCGTCGATCCTTATCGCTGGCTCGAGAACGACGACGCGCCCGAGGTCAAGCAGTGGGCGGCGGCGCAAAACGCGCTGACGCGCCGCGCGCTGGACGCGATTCCGCAACGTCCGGCGATCGCGAAGCGGGTGGCCGAATTGTTGCACTCCGAACCCGCGCAGCGTTACGACTTCAAGTTCCGCAAGCGGCTGTTCGCGCTCAAGCGCCAGCCGCCGCGCAATCAACCGATATTGGTGGCGCTCAAACCGACCGGCGAGCTGGCGAGCGAACACACGATCCTCGATCCCGCGACGCTCGACGCACGCGGCCGCACGACGATCGATTTCTACCGCCCCTCTTATGATGGTCGCCTTGTCGTCGTCTCGCTGTCGAAGGACGGCAGCGAAGAGGGCACCGCGTATGTGTACGACGTGGCGACCGGCAAGCGCCTCCCGGATGTTATCCCCGGCGTGGCGTACCCGACCGCCGGCGGCAGCGTCGAATGGGCGCAGGACGGCCGCGGCTTTTGGTACACCCGCTATCCGCGCGGCGACGAGCGACCGGCCGAAGACCGCCGCTTCTATCAACAGGTCTGGTTCCACGCGCTCGGCACGCCGACGGCCGCGGACCGCTACGTGATCGGCAAGGACTTTCCGCGCATTGCCGAAATCGTGCTCGAAGGCAGCCGCGACGCGCGCTACCTACTCGCGATCGTCAGAAACGGCGACGGCGGCGAAATCGCATTTCATCTGCGCGGTCCCGACGGCCGCTGGTCCGAGATCGCGGGATTCGCCGACGGCGTCAAGCAGGTGGCGTTCGGCGACGATGACAACCTGTACGCGATGACGGTCAAGGACGCGCCACTCGGGCGCATCGTCGCGATTCCGCTGGCGACGCCGCGGCTCGCAAGCGCGCACGTCGTCGTCCCGGCCACCGACATCGTCGCTGAAAGCGTCGTGCCGACGCGCACGCGCCTTTACGTCACCTATCGCGCCGGCGGGCCCTCCACCGTGCGGATTTTCACGCTGGACGGCAAGTCGAAGGGCGAGCTTCCGGTCGGGCCGGTGTCCGACATTGAGGTCGTCGAGCGCCTTGCGGGCGATGACATTCTCGTCCGCGCAATGAGCTTCGTCGAACCGCGCACGATATCGCGTTACGAGGCGCGGCGTGACCGGCTCGTGCGCACGCAGCTCGACGGCCGCTACGATTTCGATTTCGCCGACGCGACGGTCGTTCGCGACTTCGCCGTGTCGAGGGACGGCACGCGGGTGCCGATCAACATCGTCCATCGCAAGGGTCTCCGGCTGGACGGAAGCCACCCCGTGCTGCTCTACGGCTACGGCGGCTACGGCATCAGCATGCAGCCCTATTTTTCGGCGTTGCGCCGGCTGTGGCTCGACTGGGGTGGTGTCTATGCGGTCGCGAACGTGCGCGGCGGCGGCGAGTTTGGCGAGCCGTGGCATCTCGCCGGCAATCTGACCAAGAAGCAGAACGTCTTCGACGATTTTGCCGCGTGCGCGCGGTTCCTGATCGAACGCAAGTACACGCGGCCCGACAAGCTCGCGATCATGGGTGGCAGCAATGGCGGCCTGTTGATGGGCGCCACGTTGACGCAGCATCCGGAGCTCGTGCGCGCGGTCGTGAGCGAAGTCGGCATCTACGATGCACTTCGCTGGGAAACGCAACCCAACGGCGCGTTCAACGTTACCGAATTCGGCTCCGTGAAGGATCCCGACCAGTTCCGCGCGCTCCTCGCCTATTCGCCGTACCACAACGCGAAAGAAGGCGTCGCGTATCCCGCCGTGCTCTTCACCGCAGGCGACAACGATGGACGTGCCGCGCCCTACGAATCGCGCAAGATGACGGCGCGGCTCCAGGTGGCGACTACGTCGTCGCGGCCGATCCTGCTCCGCACCGAAGCGACGGCCGGGCACGGGATCGGCACGGCATTGGCCACGCGGATCGCGGAAAACGCCGATGTTTACGCGTTCCTGGTCGGCGAGCTCGGCATGCAGCCGGTCACCACCGCGACGAAGCGGCGATAAGTAGCTGCCCGCACGCGCGTTCAACCGCCCGCGAGCGGCAGCGTGACGGTGACCACGACACCCGGCGGATCGGCGCGGTTCAGGGCGCGCACGTGGCCACCGTGGAATTGCGCGATCAGACGCGCGATGTAGAGCCCGAGGCCCAGGTGCGGCTCTGCGGCGGCGCCGGCGGCGCGCACCGACACCATCGAATCGAACAGCCGGCCTTCCATGCCGGCCGGCAACGATGGGCCGGCGTTCGCCACCGCGAGGATCGCTTGGCTGCCGTCGTCCGATAACACCACGTCGATCGGACCGCCGGTCGAGAATTCGACGGCGTTCGCGCAGAGCTTGTCGAGCATCTGCGCCAGCAGCTCGGGCGCGCCGCTCACGAACACCGCGTTCTCAGGCACCGTCAGCGCGAATTCCGCCTGCGGATACGCAACGCGATACCCATCGACGCAACCGGCGACCACTTTCGCGGCGTCGTAACGCTCGGGTTCGGCTTCGGTCAGCGCTTGCTCGAGCCGGGTCGCTTCGGTCATGCGCGCAAGAATGGCCGAGAGCCGGTTCAAGCCGCCCTGCGCCCGCTCGATGTAGACGCGCGCGTCTCCCGGCAGCGGCTGCGTGTTCAGGTTTTCAAGCGAGCTCCTCACCACGGCGACCGGCGTCCGCAGTTCGTGCGACAGGCGGCTCGCCATCTTCTCCTGATAACTGGCGTAATCGGTGAGCCGCGCGAGCACGCTCGCGAAACTGCGCGACAGGTCGCCGATTTCATCCCCCGCCTCCGAGCTCGCGAGCCTGCCGCGGACGCGGCCCTCTCCGTCGATCGCCTGCTCGGCGTCGTCGCGCAGCCGCCGGATGCGCGCGGAGAGCCTCGATGCGAACAGCGTCAACGCCACCGATCCCAGGAGCAACACAGCGAGCACGATGTTGAACAACCGCTCGAACGCGCGGTTGCGTTCCGCCAGCACGCGGTTGCCCGTTTCCTCGACGATCACCGCACCGCGCACCTGATCACCCAGCCAAATCGGATGCGCGGCCGAGACGACAACCGCGCGGCCGTCGCCGGTTTTCCGCCGGTCGGTGGTCAAGATGCCAGACAGCGCGCCCTCGACGTCGCGTCCGCGCGGCGAACCTTCGGTCACGGCGTCGTCGGTGAATTCCTCGGTCGGTTGCTCGAGGATGCGACGATAGAGCGGGTGCGTCACCGATTGCACGACCGTCATCCAAAACCCCACCTTCGCGTCCGCGCCGTCGTCGGCCGCCGGTCGCTTGAGCGAGCCCGCGCGCGCGAGCACGACACCGCCGCGATCGATCACCCAGATGCGCGCGGTCGTCCGCGACAAGCCTTGCAGGATCTGCGCGATTTCCGGCGATGCGGGGGGCGGCAGCGGACCTTCGTTGCCGGAATCCTCCGCGCGGTCGCGCGCGAACGAGGCGATCGGATCCGCCGCTGAAGCGAACAGGCGCGGCCGATCGTGCAACGCGGTCGCGACCGCTTGCGCCGTGTCGCCAAGCGCCTGTTGCTGCGCCTCGCGCAGGAATCGCTCCAACTCGCGGACATACTGGTAGCCCAGCCACGGCAGCGCGAGAAACACCGTCAGCACCAGGAGGAGCTGCGCGCGGATGGAAAGCGCGATCCGCATCGGCTAGCCTCCCGCCGGGCCGCCCCAAGGG
>CATPAO010000099.1 GCA_955652025.1 Casimicrobiaceae bacterium | reverse complement strand
GTGCGGACGTGAACGATCTCGCGTTCGGGGCCGAACACGCGAAGGTCGCCGCCGGCGTTCACCCTCGCGCCGGTGACGCCCTCGCCGCGCAACGCGGCGATCGCGCAGTCGACCGCGTAGCCCTTGGCGATGCCGCCTAAGTCGAGCGTGAGCGGGCGCGCGAAGCGGACGCGATCGTCGCCAAGCTCGACATCGCGCCAGCTCGCCGACGATTCGACGTCGATCGTTTGCGGCAGAAAACCCAGCGCGGCCATTTCGCGGCCGACGGTAGGATCGAACGTACCGCGCGAGCGCGCCGCGACGTCGAGCGCACAGGCGAGCACTTCGCGCAAATCGCCGGACACGGGCTGCCACGCGCGAGCGGCGCCGCGGTTGACGCGCGACAACTCGCTGTCATGGTCATGCGCCGATAGCGCCCGATGCACGCGGGCGACCGCCTCGAACGCTGCCGCGACGCCCGACTCGAGCGCGCGAGCGGTCGGCGCTTCCGCCGCGACGTCGACCAGCGTGCCGAGCCACAGCTCCGCACGCCGGACGCGATACCGCTCATCCGCGGGCAAGCGCGCGCTCATACACCAGCAACAACCGGCGCACGCCTTCGGTGACGTGACGGCAAGATAGCGTGGCGCCCGAAACGTTGCGGATGTCGGCGTCGAGCCGCACCGGATCGCCGGCGCGCTTGCCGACGAACTGCGCGCGCCATGCGGCTAGCCGTATCGCGTCGCCGTGCGATTCGCGATACACGAGGATGTCGAGCGACTTGACGGCGCCATCCGGCGATAGCGCGAGCGCGTAGGTGATGAGCTCCTGTTTGCCGATCACTTCGTCGACGATGAACCAACCCTGCGGACCGGCGGCGCCGCTCGCGCGCCAGATCTTCGGCTCGACGTAAAAGCGGCCGGCGACGCTCGCCACCGCGGCCTTGACGTCGGCCGCCACGACAACCGACTCGAACGACGTCGCGTCCGGGAACGCGGCCTTGCGCGCGACTTCGACGCTCGCGTACTCGGCGCAATAGACTATTTGCGCATGCGGCGCGGCGAGCGCGAGGCCGGCGGCCGGAATCAACCATTCGTGGCGCATGGGCGAGTGCTTCGAACGCGGGATTCGATCGAGGGCGGCGCGGTCAGAACGAGTATCCGACGCCGAGGTCGAAGCGGTCGCGCGTCGTATCGACCTTGAACTTCTGATAATCGGCCTTCAACACGACGTTGGGCGTGACGTAGAAATTCGCGCCGGCCACGAAAATGCCTTCGGTCTGCGACGGCGGCACGCCGAGTCCTTCCGGCACCGGTGCGTACGATGCGGCGGTGTTCACCCATTCATAGCGAAGAAACGGCGACAGCGAATAGTCGCCCTTCTGCCACGCGTGCCACGCGCCCTGAACATACGCGCCCCAAAACGACTTCGGCACCGGCGTCGGATCACCGGCGAACGTGAGGTTCAAGTCCTCGGTGTCGCTGATCGTGCCGCGCGCGTAAAGCGCCGAGAGGTCGAACGGCCCGGTCTGCCAGCGCGCGTGGCCTTCCCACAATGTCACGCGCGCGTTCGGCGCCGCGAAGTTCGGCGCGCCTTGTCCCGTCTTGCCGGAGAAAACACCACCGCCCGCGGTGAGCCCGGGCACACCCTGGTAATTCGCCGCCGCGTAGAACGAAAGATCACGCGCGCGGGCCAGCGACAGCTCCTGGTGGATGCTACCGAGCGGCGATTCGCGGCCTCCGTTCCCGGTCGGATCCCACTTCGAAAGATCGAAGCCGGTCGTGACGCCCACATTCCAGTTGAGCCCGAAATCCGTGTTGCCGAAGAGCGCGACACCGCCTTCGCGCCACGTGGTCGGAATGATCGCCGTCTCTACCGTGTTGCGAAAGACGCCGTAATACGCGGTCGGCTCGTGGCTTTCGTTCAAGAGTCCGAGCGGGATCAGCATCAGGCCCGCCCGGCCGCCGAACCGATCGGTGAACTGGCGCTCGACGTACAGCTGCTCGACGTCGGCCTCGCCCGTGTCGTTGGCCGACGTGACCGCATGTTCCCACTCGAACTCGCCGGCGACGCGCGTGCGGTCGTCGAAGCGGTGGGTAAACCCGATCACGGCGCGCGCGAGGTCGGCCCGCGTCTCGCTCGCGTTCTTGCGCGGACGCGAGAACGCCGCCTCGCCGTAGCTGAAGAGCGCTGTGTCGCCGAATTGCAAAGCCGGTGGGCTCGTCGCTTGCTCGAGTTTGTCGACGGGCGCCGCGAGTTCACGGGTTGCCGCGGGTGCGGCAAGCGCCGGTGTCTGCGCGGCGGGCGCCTGCGCGGTCGCGGGCGTTGCGTTCGGCGTCGCCTTGCCCTGGTCCTGCAACGCCCTCACCTGCGCTTTCATCTCGGCCATCTGCGCGCGGAGCTCGGCGATTTCCGCGCGGAGTGCCGCTTCGTCGGCGTGCGCCAACGGATGGACGACGGCCCCGGCGACGAAAAGAGCGATGAGCGGCGTCACGCGCCGGCGGGAAGTCCGCCGCGAGGCGGTGGGGGGCAAAGCGTTTTGCATCGTGCGTCCTCGGTCCAAGGCCAATGGCGAGCGCGCCGCGAAGCGACGGCGTGCGATCGTGCAATTGGCTGGCGGACGCGAAAGCGCGCTTTATCTCGCGCGCGGACGTCGGCTGGCTGACGTGGAGTCGTTACGGCGAGGTCAACAACGGATCATTT
>CATPAO010000098.1 GCA_955652025.1 Casimicrobiaceae bacterium | reverse complement strand
TCAAGGGGCCGCCGTCGACGACCGATATCCAGCGCGAAGCGCTCGTCCACGCGACGGTGCCGGACGAATGGAAGGCGAAGGGCAGTCTTGCGCAACCGGTCGCCGATCGCTGGCTCGACTCGTTCAACGACCCGGTGCTCTCCGCGCTCGTCGACGAAGCGCTCGCGCACAATACCGACCTCAAAATCGCAGCCGCGCGCGTCGAGCAGGCCGCAGGCTATGTGAAAGTTGCCGGTGCTTCGCTTCTTCCGGCAGTGAGCGTGCTTGCTCACCGCGGCGGCAAGTCCGCCGACGGCGGCGGCCTGCAGGGGGTTTTCCTCAACGCTTCGCTGGAGCTCGACGTATGGGGCCGAGTGCGCTATGGCCAGGCCGCGGCGCAGGTCCAGTTCGCGTCCGCCGCCGCCGACTATGCGTATGCACGGCAGTCGCTCGCCGCGACCGTGGCGAAAAGCTATTTCCTGGCCATCGAAGCCGGATTGCAGCGGGCGGTCGCTCAGGACATTTTGGGCGCGTCCGACGAACTGCTGCGGCTCGCGCAAGACCGGCTGCGCATCGGTAGCGGCGACGAGCAAGCGGTCACCGAAGCGCGAGCGAACGGTGGCAGCTACCGCGACACGTTGCGGCAGATCGAGTATTCGCGCGAACAAGCGTTGCGGGCGCTCGAATTGCTGCTCGGCCGATATCCGGTGGCGGAGGTCGCAGTCGCGCAGCAGCTGGCCACGATGCCGGCGCCTGCTCCTGTCGGGCTGCCCTCGGAGCTCCTCGAGCGCCGTCCTGATGTCATCGACGCGGAGCGGCGCGTCGCCGCAGCGTTCGACCGAGTCGAGGAAGCGAAGGCCGCACTGCTGCCGCGCATCAGCCTGACCGCGGGCGGTAGCAGCGTGTCGAGCGAGCTGTTCGTGCTCAAGGACCACAGCAATCCGGTGTGGAGCCTGGGCGCCAATCTGATTGCGCCGCTTTATCAGGGCGGCGCGCTGCGGGCGCAAGTGGAGATCCGGACAGCTGAGCAGAAACTAGCGGTCGCCGACTACGCCCGGGTCGCGCAGCGCGCTTTCAGCGACGTCGAGGGTGCGCTGTCGGCCGAAAGTGCATTGCGTGACCGCGAGGCGATCCTGGTCGAGAACATCAGGGACAATCAGCGAGCCCTTGAACTCGCGCAGGTCCAGTTCAAGGTTGGCAAGATCGATTTGCGCGTGATCGAGCAGCGGCAGCTTGCGCTCTACGGCGCGCGCACGTCGCGGCTGCGCGTGCAAAGCGAACAGCTCGCGCAGCGCGTCAATCTGCACCTCGCGCTCGGCGGGAGTTTCGAGGCTGCCGACAAGGCAGCCGCCCGCTGACGTGTAGTGTTCTTCAAACAAAAGGGTGTGGTCGATGCGTCGTTTTTTTTCTGTTGCTGATAGCGCTCCTCGTCTGCAGTTTCAGCGCCTTGGCTGCGAAGAACTCTCGGATCCCGAGCGCGGTCGTGGTGGTCAGACTTGGCCATGCGGCATGAGAGTACCGTTGCAGCCACGACCTTACAATAGCCACTCGATGGGCAGAATCGAAAGGAAGTGGATCCAGAGTCGTTGCATTACTCCAGTTGCCGGCTCAGTCGGATGGTGAATCTCCCGATCGCCTTCCCGCTCGATCCACTCAAGGCTTCGACCATCGGGCGCGAGCCGAACCTCGTAGGCGTCGCGTGGAATCCCCGTGTCGAACTCCTCCGAGAGCCGCTTGGCAAGCGTCGGACTCGCGATGACGATGCCCATTTCGGTATTGAGCCGGTCTGAGCGCGGATCGAGGTTGAACGAGCCGACAAAGATCCGAGTTCGATCCACTGAAAATGTCTTCGCGTGAAGCCCTAATGCGGCGCTGTCGGCAATTCCCTGGCGCTCCGCGTCTTCTTGTGCTCTCTCACTGTCCCGCGTGGGCTTGAGCTCATACAGACGGACGCCGGCGTTAAGCAAACTCGCGCGGTAATTCGAGTATCCAGCGTGAGTCACCGGCACATCCGTCGCGGCGAGCGAGTTCGTCAGCACGCGAACCGTGACCCCGCGCTCGCTGAGCTCCCGCAGGCCGGTCGTGCCGTCCGCGCCCGGCACGAAGTATGGCGAGACGAGGTCGAGCTCGCGCATCGGCCTGCCCAGTGTCTGTTCCAAAAGCGGAAGCATGTGCAGCTCTCTACGCTCCCTCGTATGCAGCACTTTCGACGGATCATCGTGCACGAGCTGAGCGGTTGTCCATTCCAGCTGGAGCTCGCCGGCCAGCAACCCGCGTACGAGCGGAGTGTCGCGTACGGCGTCCGCGTAACGAAGCGCATCGGGTTGTTGCCATATACCTTGCCACTTTTCGCGCAAACGTGCGGCTTCATCTCGCGCGACGGCGGGAATCACGCTGGCGGCCGGATACGCGGACTCGCTGTTCCAGTAGAGGTCGAACTCGCTGGAGACGTCGCGCACGACCGGTCCCACGACCAGTGCGTCGAGGTCTCGAAAGCCAACATCGGTATCCGCGCCGTAATATTCGTCGCCCACGTTGCGTCCGCCGACGATCGAAACCTGGCTGTCCGCGGTAAACGATTTGTTGTGCATGCGGCGATTGACGCGCGCAAAGTCGGTGATGAAATCGCCGATCCTGAATCCCCGATTCACGAACGGGTTGAAGAGCCTGATCTGGATGTTCGGGTGTGCGCCGAGTGCGGAAATCGTCGCATCGAGTCCGCGCGTTTCGTGATCGTCCAGGAGCATGCGTACGCGAACGCCGCGCTCGGCCGCCTGCCACACGGCGTTGAACAGAAGCTGACCCGTCGTATCGTTGTGCCAGGCGAAGTACTGCAGATCGAGCGATCGCTCCGCGGCCCGGGCGAGCAGGATTCTTGCGGCGAATGCTTCCCGGGCGTTGGCGAGCGGATAAATGCCCGAAAGGCCGGGGTTCGCCGCGGCGCGCCGGGTGACGGCTCTCCCGAGGCGGGTGTCATCCGTGTTCGCCACCGCGATCGATGGCTCGCGCTCAACGTTCTTCGGCAGGCTCGCGCAGCCTGAGACCAGCAAGCCGAGGGCAATCGCAACGAGGAAGCGCGGGGCGGAGACCGATGCAGATGCGACGCGAGCGATTGGACCATCGGCTTTTATTTCGTGCGTCGACCGACTTGCTTCACCAAACAGGTCTTCAACATCCGACGGTGATGCAGTGAGCACGGCGCGTTCGGAGCACTGGCAGGCGGTGAGGGTCACGGTAGAATCTTGACATTGATTCGGTGCCGCCGCTACTGTCGCTTAGGCAGATTGTGTCGGCCCAACCCTCGCTACGCACCACTTTGCGCATCGGCGCCGCGCTGCTCGTCGCCGCGGTCGCGGCATGCGCGCAAGCGCGAAGTGACAGGCCGTGGCGGACTAAACTTGCTCCGCAAATTTGGTGAGCGCCGCGCCAGTATTGGGCTTGCGGGCACCGATGTGGCTTTAAT
>CATPAO010000097.1 GCA_955652025.1 Casimicrobiaceae bacterium | reverse complement strand
AGGTGCCCGCCGCCGATCGTGCCGTGCACCGAATCGCGCGCGACGATCATCCGCGTGCCGGCTTCGCGCGGCGCCGATCCCTTGGTCGATGCGATGCTGACGATCACCGCGGGGCGCCCGCGCGCTCGCAACTTCCCAAGAGCGTCGATCCAGTGCGTCACGAGACGGTCTCCGCTGCGCGTTCAGCGGCGTCAGTCTTCGCGCGCCGCTCCGCCAGCTCCTGGATCGAATTCAGGATCGATTCCGCAGTCGCCGGCGCGTCGAGGCGCGGCGAGAGCGCGTCGTCCGCGGTCGCCGCAATCGCGTCGCGGATCGCGTGCAGCACCGAAATCCCGAGCATCAGCGGCGGCTCGCCGACCGCCTTCGACCGAAAAATCGAGTCTTCCGCGTTGACGCCCGATTCATAGATGCGGACATTGAACGTCGGCGGCACGTCGCTTGCGACGGGAATCTTGTACGTGGACGGCGCGTGCGTCATCAGCTTGCCCTTGTCGTTCCACGCCAGCTCTTCCATCGTGAGCCAGCCCATGCCCTGGACGAAACCGCCCTCGATCTGGCCCATGTCGATTGCCGGATTCAGCGACTTACCGACGTCGTGCAGGATGTCCACGCGGAGCAGACGATTCTCGCCGGTCAGCGTGTCGACGACGACTTCCGACACCGCGGCGCCGTAGCAGAAATAATAAAACGGCATGCCGCTCCATGTCTTGCGGTCGTAGCCGATCTTCGGCGTCCGATAGAAGCCCGTCGCCGACAGCGCGATGCGCGCGAAATAGGCGAGCTTTACCAGCTCGTTGAACGAAATGGACTTGTCGCCCGCGTGCACCGCGTTGGCGCGAAACGCAACCGCTTCGGGAGCGACGCCGAAGTGTTTCGCGGCGAATTCGGTGAGACGCGCCTTGATCTTGCGCGCGGCGTCCTGCGCCGCCTTGCCGTTGATGTCAGACCCCGATGACGCCGCCGTCGGTGAGGCGTTCGGCACCTTGCTCGTGTCGGACGCGGTGATGCGGATGCGATCGACATCGACCTGCAGCTCCTCGGCCACGACCTGCGCCACTTTGATGAACAGTCCCTGTCCCATTTCGGTGCCGCCATGATTCAGGAGCAGCGTGCCGTCGGTATAGACGTGCAGCAGACAACCGGCCTGGTTCAGGTGCGTAGCGGTGAACGAGATGCCGAACTTGACGGGCGTCAGCGCGATGCCGCGCTTCAAGATCGGGCTTTTTGCGTTGAACGCGCGTATTTCCTGCCGGCGCGCCCGGTAATCGGCGCTCTTTTCGAGGTCGGAGACGATGTCGTGAATCACGTTGTCGACGATCGTTTGCTTGTAATGCGTGACATTGCGTTCGTGGACGCCGTAGAAGTTCGCGCGGCGTATCTCGAGCGGGTCCTTGCCGAGATGATGCGCGATGTCGTCGATCACCTGCTCGATGCCGACCATGCCCTGCGGACCGCCAAAGCCGCGGAACGCTGTGTTCGACACGGTGTTGGTCTTGCAGCGGAACGACAGGATGCTGACGTTCTCGAGAAAGTAGCAGTTGTCGCTATGGAGCATCGCGCGGTCGTTGATCGACCCCGACAGGTCGGCCGAATAGCCGCAGCGGCCGGCGAGCACGAAATCGACGCCGAGGATGCGCCCGTCGTCGTCGAAGCCAACTTCGTATTCGGTGACGAAGTCGTGGCGCTTGCCGGTGATCACCATGTCGTCGTCGCGATCCAGGCGCAGCTTCACCGCTCGACCGGTCCGCTTCGCGAGCAGCGCGGCGATGCAGGCGAACAATCCGGGCTGGCTCTCCTTGCCGCCGAAGCCGCCACCCATCCGGCGGCATTCGACGACGACGTCGTTCGCCGGAACGTCGAGCGCGTGCGCGACCTGATGCTGGACCTCGCCCGGGTGCTGCGTCGAGCTGTACACAAGCATCGTGCGTTCTTCTTTCGGGACGGCGTAGGCGATCATGCCTTCGAGGTAGAACTGGTCCTGGCCGCCGATCCGGATCTTGCCCGCCTTTCGATGCGGCGCGGTCGCGATCGCAGCGCGCGGATTGCCGCGCACCAATCGTTCGGTGGGCAGCACGAACGATTGTTCCTTGAGCGCCGCCTCGGCGGTCAACGTCGCTTTCAGATCGTCGTAGTCGATCGCCGCGAGTCGCACGGCCCGGCGCGCTTCGCCGACGGTTCTTGCGACGACGGCGAAAATCGATTGGCCGTGATACTGGACGAGCGTCGTCGCGAAGATCGGATCGTCGGCGATGACCGGGCCGTAGTCGTTCTTGCCGGGAATATCCCTGGCGGTGATGACGGCGACGACCCCGGGCGCCGAACGAACCCTGGCGAGGTCGACCGACCGGAGCCGCGCATGCGCCCGCTCGCTCGTTCCGATCGCGGCATGCAGCGTGCCGCGCACTTCGGGAATGTCGTCGGTGTAGATCGCGCGCCCGCTGACATGCAGATGGCCGCTGTCGTGGGGGAGGGCGGCACCGACGCCACCTTTCAATTCATTATCCATGGCCCGCCTCCGCGAATTCGAACACGCGGGTCCCGATGTCGCGATGGCTGGTCTCGAGAAAAAATCGATACAGCAAATTTCTCGTTGCAATGCGCCGGTACGCGGCGCTCGCGCGCATGTCGGAGAGCGGCGTGTAATCGCGATCGAGTGCCGCCATCGCGTTTTGCGCCGCGGTCTTCTGCGCGTCGGTCAACGCCGGCACCACGACCTGTGACGCCTTCTTGTCATCCTCGATCCGCTCGAGGGCGGAGATCTTGGCGAGGAAGGTCACCACCTGTTCGTCGATGGCCTGTCGCT
>CATPAO010000096.1 GCA_955652025.1 Casimicrobiaceae bacterium | reverse complement strand
CCGCAGCGCCGCGTGGTTGCGTCTCGTTTGCTCGCGCCGGATTTTCATGCTCGAATTCGGTTCTCGCCGAAAGCTACGGCGGCTCGCTTACACAAACGTCGCGCCTTAAGCCGCCTTCTCGCGCTCGAGCGTCAGCCAAACACAGCGGCCCTTCGAATCGCGATCGAGCGCCTCCAGATAATCGCGATGCGCGGCCATCTCCTCAGCCGACGGGGATAATACGCGCAGCGGCGGACGCGGCGCGCCGCTGCCTCCCGCCCATGCGCCGGCCGATGCCTCGCCCAGCGATCGCACGGACGGCGCGCCCATGTCGATGGTCAGCGATTCCTGGCCGCGCGTCATCGCGAGGTAGACCTCCGCCAGGAGCTCGGCATCCAACAACGCGCCGTGCAGCGTCCGGTGGGCGTTGGAAATGCCGAAGCGCTCGCAGAGCGTGTCGAGATTGTTCCGCTTGCCGGGAAACGATTCGCGCGCTAGCGCCAACGTATCGGTCAGCGCGCCGTAGACCGACGACGAACGCGGCAGGCCCGCACGCTGCAACTCGGCGTCGATGAACGCGACGTCGAACGGCGCGTTGTGGATAACCCATTGCGCGCCCTGCGCGAATGCCAGGAATTCGGGCGCGATGTCGGCGAACTTCGGCTTCTCGCGCAGGTCTTCCCACGTCATGCCGTGAACCTCGGCCGCGCCGGCATCGATCTCGCGTTCCGGGTTCAAATAAAAATGCAGATGGCGCCCCGTGGGGCGTCGGTCGCTCAATTCCACCACGCCGATCTCGATGATCCGATGCCCTTGCTTCGGATCGAGCCCGGTGGTTTCGGTGTCGATGATCAGTAAACGCATCAGGGATCAGGAATCAGATGGAATGCGCACAGTTTAGCGCAACGTGCGCGTTGCGCCTCGACGCGCTCGATGGATTTCCGAGTTTCCACTGCGACGCTGTTTCTGATACCTGATACGCGATCCCTGATCCCTATTTACGGTACTTCTGTATCGTCGACTGTATCTCCGCGATCGCCCGTTCGATCTCGTCGTCGGTCAGGTCGCGATGCGACCCGCGGCGCTCGGAAAGGGTCATCGTGCGGTCAATCTCGGTCGCGAACTCGCCCAGGCCCAGCGTTTCGGTCGTGGTCGTCGCCGATTCCTCGGTCAGCGTTTCCGGACCCCATCGCACGACGATCGTCGACAGGTTGTCGCCGTCGGCGCCGCCGCGCGCTTCGGCCTGGTCCATCATCTTCGGCGCGGCGGTGAGGATGGGCGCCGACGTGAGCCACGTCGCCATTTCGCCCTGCGACAGTGAGCTCCACAGGCCATCGGTGCACAAAACCATCACGTCGCCGTTGCGCAACGGCATGCGCCGCGACAGATCGATCACCGGGTCGACCAGACCGCCCAGGCAACTGAACACCTTGTTGCGATCCGGATGCGCGGCCATGTCCGCCAGGCCGATCAATCCCTGGTCGACGAGATACTGCACTTTCGAATGGTCTTTGGTCGCGCCGATCAGGCTGCCTTGCCGGAACAGGTAAAAGCGCGAGTCCCCGGCGTGCGCCCAATAGGCGTGGCTCGCCTGTACGACGACAGCGACGCACGTCGTGCGCGGCGTCTCGAGCATCGAGAACTGGTTCGCGTAAGAGCCGAGCGCCGCATGGGCGCGCAGCATCGTTTCCTGCAGGAACTTGAGCGGATTCTTGAGGACGGGCTTCGCTTCCTGCTGAAAACGCTCGATGAACAGCCGCACGCAGATTTGCGCGGCGATTTCCCCTCCGGCGTGGCCGCCCATGCCGTCGGCGACGACCAGCAGCAGCGTGTCGCGGCCGTAGGTGTAGGCGAGGCGGTCCTGGTTGACCTTGCGCGAACCTTTCCGCGAGTCCTGGAAGATCGTGAAACGCATGCCGCCTCGAAAGGAAGATTCGATCGCCGGGACCGGCCTGAAGCTTAGGCGCTGATTTCGGAGAACAGTCGCCGCTTGATGCTGCCGAGCAGCGTGAGCTTGCGTTTTTTTGGCGGGATGTCGCGAATGGCTTTCTGCAACGCGAAGACGCTTTGCGGCCGCTCGAGCGGATCGAGCCGCAGACACCAGTCGATCACCTCCAGCACGTTGTCCGAATACTGGCCCGACCAGATGCGCTTCGCCGGAACCAGATGGTCCTCCTGCAGTCGCGCGTCGGCCGCCTGCGGAGCGAACGCCGCCAGGCAGGCAAACATCGACGCGCCGGTGCCGTAGACGTCGGTCCACGGCCCCAGACGATCGGGATCGCGATACTGTTCGGGCGCAGCGAACCCAGGCGTGTACATCGGCGCGAGCTTCGGCCGGTTGGAGGTCAATGTCTGGCGCGCCGCGCCGAAGTCGAGCAGCACCGGGCTGCCGTCGGTGCGCAGATAAATGTTCGCCGGCTTGATGTCGAGATGCAGAAGCTTATGCGTGTGCACTTCGCGCAAGCCATTCAACAGGTGCATGAACACGTGGCGCACGAAGCGTTCGGACATCTGATCCTGGCGCATCTGGATCTGCTGCTGCAGCGTGCGCCCGCGCTCGTAGCGCATCACCATGTAAACGGTCTCGTTGGCGCGGAAAAAATTCAGCACGCGCACGACGTTCGGATGGTTGATCTTGGCGAGCGCGCGGCCTTCCTCGAAGAAGCATTTCATTCCATAACGGAACGACGTCATGTTCTCGACCGAGGTCGCGCGCACGATGTCGCCCTCGGTGCGCAGCACGAGCGACGACGGCAGGTACTCCTTGATCGCGACCGGCGCGCCGGTCTCGTCGAACGCGCGATAGACGATGGAAAATCCGCCGCGGCTGATCTGCCGATCGATACGATAGTTCAGCAGCTGGTAGCCGCCGGGAAGGGCTTGATTGGGAACGGGCATCGGAGCATTCACATCGCAGGGTCCGGAACGGCCCCGCCATCCGCCAGATCGCCCGCAATTCGCGTGCCAAAAATGTACGCTCGCCTTGCGCGAGGGGCGGATAACGCATACATTCTCCGGATGCGCGCCGTCAAAGTAAAGCCGGAAAATCTGCAAAAAGCGGCGCGAACCGGTCGAATCGGCCGATGATCGTCAGCATGACCGGCTTTGCGGCGGTCGCCGCCGAGCTGCCCGGCCTGTCGCTTTCGGTCGAATTGCGATCGGTCAATCACCGCTATCTCGACGTCACCGTCAAGCTGCCGGACGAGCTCCGGGCGCTGGAGCCCCCGCTCCGCGAACGTCTCGCCGCGGAGGTCAAGCGCGGCAAGGTCGAGTGTCGCGTCGCGTTGAATCGCGCCGCGCCGGGCGCGGCCGACGTCGCCGTCGATGGCAGGCGCGTGCGCGCACTCGCGGCCGCGGCAACGGAAATTCGTCAGGTTGTGCCCGATGCCGCGCCGCTGTCGGTGGCCGAGATTCTGCGCTGGCCCGGCGTGCTGGCCGAGCCGACCGTCGCTCCAGAAGCGCTCGCGGAGGTGGTTGTCGGGCTTGTCGACCGGGCTCTCGGCGAGCTCTCGGCAGCGCGGGCGCGCGAGGGCGCCAAATTGCAGGCGGTCCTGCAGGCGCGCTGCGCCGACATCGAGGCGCAAGTCGCGCGCGTGTCGCCGCGCATTCCGACGCTGCATGCGGCTTTCGCGGAAAAGCTCGGCGCGCGGCTCAAGGAGGCCGGCCTCGATCCGAACGAGGATCGGTTGAAGCAAGAGCTCGCGCTGTTCGCGAACAAGATCGACGTCGCGGAGGAAGTGCAGCGTCTCGCGACGCATGTCGGCGAAGTGCGCCGCGTGCTGGCGCAAGGAGGCAGCGCCGGTAAGCGGCTCGACTTCCTCGCACAGGAGTTGCACCGCGAGGCGAACACGCTGGGGTCGAAATCGGTCGACGCCGAGCTGTCGCACGCGTCGCTCGAGCTCAAGGTGGCGATCGAGCAGATGCGCGAGCAGGTGCAAAATATCGAATGACCGTCATCGCCACGCATCCGCCGCCGGCGTCGGGCTGCCTGTTCGTCCTCGCGGCGCCCTCCGGTGGCGGCAAGACGAGCTTGACGCGCGAGCTCTTGGTCCGCGAACCGGGCATCCGTCTGTCGGTCTCCTATACGACGCGCCCGCCGCGGCCCGGTGAGCAAGACGGCGTCCACTATCACTTCGTCGACGAAGCGAAATTCATGGCGCTCAAATCGGCCGGCGAATTTCTCGAGCACGCGTTCGTGCACGGCAATTGGTACGCGACATCGGCGACCTGGCTCAAGCGTCAGGTGACCGAAGGCTATGACATGCTGCTCGAAATCGACTGGCAGGGGGCCGCGCAGGTGCGGAAGCTGATCGCGTCGTCGGTGTTGATTTTCATCCTGCCGCCGTCGCTTGCCTTGCTCGAGGAGCGGCTTCGAAAGCGCGGCCAGGATTCGAAGGCGGTGATCGCGCGCCGGCTCGAAGCCGCGCGCGAAGAGATGCGTCACTGCGGGGACTTCGATTATGTTATTATGAATCAGGACTTTGCGAGGGCCGTCGATGATCTGTCCGCGATTGTGCGGGCGGCACGGCTCACCGCGCCGCGGCAACAGATACGCCACGCGCGGTTGATCGCGGAACTCACCAAACCCGACGCCTCTTAGGAACGCCATGGCCCGCATCACGATCGAGGACTGCCTAGCCCGGATACCCAATCGTTTCGAGCTGACGCTCGCCGCGACCAATCGCGCGCGGCAGATCACCGCCGGCTCGGCGCCGCTGCTCGACGCCGACCGCGACAAGCCGACGGTCATCGCGCTCCGTGAGCTCGCCGCGGGCAAGATCGGGATCGAAATGTTGCATAAGACGACGCCGCCGCAGACGTTAGGTCTCTCCCTAGGCTGCGCGAGCGAGCGGACATGTCGGAGATCGCCTAATTCACCCGACACCTCTGCCATTACCTGCCGCCGCCCGACGT
>CATPAO010000095.1 GCA_955652025.1 Casimicrobiaceae bacterium | reverse complement strand
GGCGTCGAACCTGCTTCCGACGGATCTGCCGGCGCCGCCGATCTATAGCAAAGTCAATCCGGCCGACGCACCGATCCTGACGCTTGCGATCTCGTCGTCGACGCTTGCGCTGCCGAAGGTGTTCGACCTGGTCGACACGCGGATCGCGCAGAAGATATCGCAGCTTCAGGGCGTCGGACTGGTGAGTATCGGCGGCGGCCAACGGCCCGCAGTGCGTGTCCAGGTCAATCCGCGCGCGCTCGCCGCGAACGGTCTCAGCATGGACGACCTCCGCACGGCGATCACCGGCGCCAACGTCAACCAGGCGAAGGGCAGCTTCGACGGACCCTCCCGCGCATCGACGATCGACGCCAACGACCAGTTGAAGTCGGCCGACGAATACAAAAGCCTGATCATCGCCTACAAGAACGGCGCGCCGGTCCGGATCGCCGATGTCGCAAGTGTCGTCGACGGTGCGGAAAACGCGCGACTCTCCGCATGGGCGAACGATTTTCCGGCCGTCATCCTCAACATCCAGCGGCAGCCCGGCGCGAACGTGATCGATGTGGTCGACCGGATCAAGCAACTTCTGCCGACGCTGCAAGCGACATTACCGGGCTCCGTCGACGTGCGCGTGCTGACCGACCGCACGACGACGATCCGCGCGTCGGTTAACGACGTTCAGTTCGAGCTCCTGCTCGCGGTCGCGCTGGTCGTGATGGTGATCTTCCTGTTTCTGCGCAACGTGCCGGCGACGTTGATTCCCGGCGTGGCGGTGCCGCTGTCGCTGGTCGGCACGTTCGGCGTCATGTATCTCACCGGATTCTCGATCAACAACCTGACGTTGATGGCGCTCACGATCGCCACCGGCTTCGTCGTCGACGACGCGATCGTGATGATCGAGAACATCGCGCGCTACGTGGAAAAAGGCGATGCGCCGCTCGAGGCGGCGTTGAAGGGCAGCAAGCAGATCGGCTTCACGATCATATCGCTGACGATCTCGTTGATCGCCGTGCTGATCCCGCTCCTGTTCATGGGCGACGTCGTCGGCCGGCTGTTCCGCGAATTCGCGATCACGCTGGCGGTGTCGATCCTGATCTCCGCTCTCGTCTCGCTGACGCTGACGCCGATGATGTGCGCGCGGCTGTTGCGCCACACGCCCGAGGACCGGCAGGGCCGCTTCTACCGCTACACCGGGCATCTGTTCGAGCGCGTGATCGCGCGTTACGGCGTGATGCTGAACTGGGTGCTCGATCGCCAGGGCGTCACGCTGATCGTGTTCCTGGCCACGCTCGCGCTCACGGTGCTGCTCTACGTCTTCGTGCCCAAGGGATTCTTTCCGCTGCAGGACACCGGCGTGATCCAGGCGATCTCGGATGCGTCGCAATCGATCAGCTTCCCGGCGATGGCCGAGCGGCAGCAGGCGCTCGCCCGCGTCATTCTCCAGGATCCCGCCGTCGACAGCCTGTCTTCGTTCATCGGCGTCGACGGGCAGAACGCAACGCTAAACAGCGGGCGGATGCTGATCAACCTGAAGCCGAAGAGCGCGCGCGACCTCGATGCGGCGGGCGTGATCCGGCGATTGCAGCAGCGCGTCGCCGATGTCGAGGGCGTTCGGCTCTACATGCAGCCCGTGCAGGATCTGACGATCGAGGACCGCGTCTCGCGCACGCAATACCAGTTCACGCTGGAATCGGCGAAGCCGGAAGACCTGACGGAGTGGACGCCGCGGCTCGTCGAAAAGTTGGCCGCGCTGCCGACGCTCTCCGATGTCGCGAGCGATGCGCAAGACAAGGGACTGCAGGCGTACGTCGCGATCGACCGCGATGCCGCGGGACGTCTCGGCATCACGCCCGCCGCGATCGACACCGCGCTCTACAACGCGTTCGGCCAGCGGTTGATCTCGACGATTTTCACGCAGGCGTCGCAATACCGCGTCGTGCTCGAAGTGCAGCCCGACTATCAGCGGGGGCCCGGCGCGCTCAACGACCTGCACGTGACGACGGCGTCGGGCCAGGTCGTGCCGCTGTCGACCGTCGCGCGGATCGAGGAGCGCAACACGCCGCTCGTCGTCAATCATCTCGGCCAGTTTCCGTCCGTGACGATATCGTTCAACCTGGCGCCGGGCGCGTCGCTGGGCGCCGCGGTGAAGGCGATCGGCGACACGGAGCATGGTCTCGGCCTGCCCGCCAGCATCCGCACGAGCTTCCAGGGCGCGGCGCTGGCGTTCCAGGCGTCGCTCGACAACACGCTGCTGCTGATTCTTGCGGCCGTCGTCACGATGTATATCGTCCTGGGCGTGCTCTACGAGAGCTACATCCATCCGCTGACGATCCTGTCGACGCTGCCGTCCGCCGCAGTCGGCGCGCTGCTGGCGCTGATCGTCAGCGGCAACGACCTCGGCATCATCGCGGTGATCGGCATCATTCTGTTGATCGGCATCGTCAAGAAGAACGCGATCATGATGGTCGACTTCGCGCTCGACGCCGAGCGCGAGGAAGGCAAGGCGCCGCGTGACGCGATTCACGAGGCGTGCTTGCTGCGCTTTCGGCCGATCCTGATGACGACGATGGCGGCATTGCTGGCCGCCCTCCCGCTGATGCTTGGCACCGGCGTGGGCTCGGAGCTCCGTCACCCGCTCGGGATCACGATGGTCGGCGGCCTGATCGTGAGCCAGGTCCTGACGCTGTTCACGACGCCGGTCATCTACCTCGCGTTCGATCGCCTCGCGCGGCGTGCCGGCAGCGGGCGAGCGCCGTCGCCGCCGGTTTCCGCCGGCACGGAAGGCACGGCGACGTGAACCTGTCGCAACCGTTCATCGACCGTCCGGTCGCCACGACGCTGCTCACCCTGGGCATCGCGATCGCCGGCGCGCTGGCGTTTCGTCTGCTGCCGGTCGCGCCGTTGCCGCAGGTCGACTTTCCGACGATCTCGGTGCAGGCGAGCCTGCCCGGCGCGAGCCCCGAGACGATGGCGGCGACCGTGGCGACACCGCTCGAACGCGCGCTCGGCCGCATCGCCGGCGTCACGGAGATGACGTCGTCGTCGTCGCTCGGCTCGACGCGCATCACGCTGCAGTTCGATCTCTCGCGCGACATCGACGGCGCGGCGCGCGACGTGCAGGCGGCGATCAACGCGGCGCGCACGCTGTTGCCCTCCAGCTTGCCCAACAATCCGACGTATCGAAAGGTCAACCCCGCCGACGCGCCGATCATGATCATCGCACTCACGTCCGACACGATGACGCGCGGGCAGATGTACGACGCGGCGTCGACGGTGCTCGCGCAAAAGTTGTCGCAGGTCGAGGGGATCGGGCAGGTCAACGTCGGCGGCAGCTCGCTGCCGGCGGTGCGCGTCGAATTGAATCCGGCGGTGCTCAACAAGTACGGCGTCAGCACGGCGCAAGTGCGTTCGACGATCCAGGCGACCAACGCCAACAAGCCCGAGGGCGCGTTGGAGGACGGTGACCGGCACTGGCAGATCGGCGCCAACGATCAGGCGAAGGTCGCCGCGGAATACCTGCCGCTGATCGTCGCATATGTCAACGGCGCGGCTGTACGTCTTTCCGATGTCGGCGACGTCGTCGATTCGGTGCAGGACCTCCGCAACGACGGTAGCGCCGACGGCAAGAGGTCGGTGCTCCTGATACTGAACCGCCAGCCCGGCGCGAACATCATCGAGACGATCGGGCGCGTCCGCGAGGTGCTGCCGCAACTGCGCGCATCGATCCCGTCGGCGATCGACATGACGGTGATGATGGATCGCACGCCGTCGATCCGCGCGTCGCTGCGCGAAGTCGAGCGCACGCTCGTCATCGCCGTCGCGCTGGTGATCCTCGTCGTTTTCCTGTTCCTGCGCAACGCGCGCGCCGCGCTGATTCCGAGCGTCGCGGTCCCGGTGTCGCTGATCGGGACGTTCGGCGTGATGTATCTCGCGGACTTCAGCCTCAACAATTTGTCGCTGATGGCGCTCACGGTCGCGACCGGCTTCGTCGTCGACGACGCGATCGTCGTGCTGGAGAACGTATCGCGCCACATCGAGGAAGGCGTGGCGCCGCGGAAGGCGGCGCTGATGGGCGCTCGCGAGGTCGGGTTCACCGTAGTGTCGATGAGCTTGTCGATGATCGCCGTCTTCATTCCGATCCTGCTGATGGGCGGCATCGTCGGACGTTTGTTCCGCGAGTTCGCGGTGACGTTGGCCGCCGCGATCCTCGTCTCGCTTGCCGTATCGCTGACGACGACGCCGATGATGCGCTCGCGCCTGTTGCGGCCGGCGACCGAATACGGGCGCGGACGATTCGCCGCGTGGTCCGAGCGCGCGCTCGCCGTCGTGATGAACGGCTACGGCCGCTCGCTCGCCTGGGTGCTCTCCCACGGCATCCTGACTATGCTGGTGCTCGCGGCGACCGTGGCGCTCAACGTCTATCTGTACGTGATCATTCCGAAGGGATTCTTTCCGCAGCAGGACACCGGTCGGCTGATCGGCAACATTCAGGCCGACCAGGGGATTTCGTTTCAGGCGATGCAAAAGAAGCTCGCCACCTTTGTCGACACGGTACGCGCCGATCCGGCGGTCGAAAGCGTCGTGGCGTTCACCGGCGGCGGGCAGCGGAATAGTGGCTCGATGTTCGTCGGACTGAAGCCGTTGTCCGAGCGCCGCGAGTCGGCGGACGCGGTGATCGCGCGGCTCCGCGCCAAGCTCGCGAACGAGCCGGGCGCCAACCTGTTCCTGCAGTTGGCGCAGGACATCCGCATCGGCGGACGACAGGCGAACGCGCAATACCAATTCACGTTGCAAGCCGACGATTTGGCCGAGCTGCGGCAATGGGAGCCGCGAATCCGGCGCGCGCTGTCGGATCTGCCCGAGCTCGCCGATGTCAATACCGACCAGCAGGACAAGGGCGCGCAGACGACGCTCAACGTCGACCGCGACACCGCGACGCGGCTCGGCGTCACGATGGCCAACGTCGACTCGACGCTGAACGACTGGTTCGGGCAGCGGCAGGTGTCGACGATCTACAACCCGCTCAATCAATACCATGTCGTGATGGAGGCGGCGCCGCAGTATTGGCAAAGCCCCGAATCGCTGCGCGACATCTACGTCAGCGCTGGAACTGGAGCGACGCCGGCGGTTGGCGGCGCGAGCGGTACACCCGGTGCGATCGGCGCCACCAGTTCATCGAGCTCAACGGCGTCGACCGGCGCGGCGAGTGCGGGGGCGATCGCCGCGAACGGCGCGGGGATCGCCACCACTGCAGGCGGGCGGCAGGTTCCGCTGTCCGCGTTCGCGAGCTACGCGCCGACGAACACGCCGCTTGCCGTCAATCATCAAGGCCAGTTCGCGGCGTCGACGATATCGTTCAATCTGCCCGCGGCCGTCTCGCTGTCGGACGCGACGCGCGCGGTCAACGACGTTCTCGCGCGACTGGGTGCGCCGTCGAGTGTGCACGGCACATTTCAGGGCACGGCGCGCGCGTTTCAGGCGTCGCTCGACAGCCAGCCGTGGCTGATCCTGGCCGCGTTGATCACCGTCTACATCGTGCTGGGCATCCTGTACGAAAGCTACGTGCATCCGATCACCATCCTGTCGACGCTGCCGTCGGCGGGTGTCGGCGCGCTGCTGGCGCTGCTGGCGTTCAAGACCGAGTTCAGCCTGATGGCGTTGATCGGCGTGATCCTGCTGATCGGCATCGTGAAAAAGAACGCAATCATGATGATCGACTACGCGCTCGAAGTGGAGCGTAGCCGCAAGCTCGCGCCGCGCGAAGCGATTTTCGACGCATGCCTGCGGCGCTTCCGGCCGATCATAATGACGACGCTTGCCGCGATGCTCGGCGCGTTGCCGCTCGCGTTGGGCACTGGCGACGGCGCGGAGTTGCGGCGGCCGCTCGGCATCTCGATCGTCGGCGGACTGCTCGTGAGCCAGCTCCTCACGCTGTACACGACGCCGGTCGTGTATCTCTACCTCGATCGGTTCCGACTTTGGGCGTTGCGGCACTGGCGGCGCGCGAGCCCGTCGACGCATGCGCCCATCGACGCACGGGCACAGCAACCATGACCGCGACAAGACCGGCCCGTCTTTTCCATTGTCTCGGCGCGATCGCTGCGGTGTTGGTGGTGTCCGGTTGCACGGTCGGCCCCGACTACGTGAAGCCGGACGCGCCGGCGCCGGCCGCGTACAAGGAAATGCCGCCGGCCAAGACCGCCGCGCCGGCGGATTTGCTGCCGCGCGGCCAGTGGTGGGGAATCTACGGTGATGCGACGCTGAACGGACTGGTAGAGCAGATTCCGTCGGCCAATCAAAGTCTGCGTGCCGCCGAAGCGAACTATCGGCAATCGCAGGCGGCGGTCCTGGCAGCACGGGCAGGACTCTATCCGACCGTCGGAGCCAACATCGGCGCGACGCGCGCGCGTCAGGGCCGCGCGGACACGACGACGCTCTACAGCCTCGGCGTGCCCGTCGATTGGGAGCTCGACTTGTGGGGCAAGATTCGCCGCACGGTGGAAGCGAGCCAGGACAGCGCAGAAGCGTCGGCGGCCGATCTCGCGGCGACCCGACTTTCGCTCGAGGCGCAACTCGCGCAAGCCTATTTCGCGTTGCGCGTCGCCGACCGGTCGAAGCGTCTTTCCGATGAAACGGTCGCGGCCTACACGCGGTCGCTCGTGCTGACACAGAATCGCTACGACTCGGGTGTGGCGGCCCGCTCGGACGTCGTGCAGGCGGCGACGCAGTTGCAATTGGCGCAGGTGCAGGCGATCGACATCGGCGTCACGCGCGCACAGCTCGAGCACGCGATCGCCGTGTTGATCGGCAAGGCGCCGGCCGACTACACGCTGCCGCCCGTCGATGCCGTTCCGTCGCTGCCGGTGATTCCCACCGCGGTGCCGTCGGAGCTCCTCGAACGCCGTCCCGACATCGCCGCGGCCGAGCGCCGCGTGGCCGCCGCGAATGCGCAAGTCGGTGTCGCCACCGCCGCGTTCTATCCGTCGGTGTCGTTGACCGGCAGCATCGGTTTTGCGAGCTCGAGCTTCTCCAACTGGATTTCGCTGCCGAGCCGGGTCTGGTCGCTCGGCGCCGCGCTGGCAACGCCGCTGTTCGACGCCGGGTTGCGCAAGGCGCAGCGCGACGAAGCGATCGCCGCGTACGACGCCACCGTCGCCAATTATCGCCAAACCGTGCTGACCGGATTTCAGGACGTCGAGGACAGCCTGGCCGCGTTGAGGATTCTCGAGAGCGAGGCGCAGGCGCAAGATGTCGCGCTGCAGTCGGCGCGCAAGGCGGTGGAGCTCACGACGAATCAGTATCGCGCCGGCATCGTCAATTACATCAGCGTCGTCGCATTCCAGGCGATCGCGTTTTCCGCGGAGCAGAACGCCGTCAATCTGACCGGGCGGCGCTTGGCCGCCAGCGTCGCGCTGGTCAAGGCCCTGGGCGGCGGTTGGAACGCGACCGATATTCGAACGGCGCGCTGAGCATCAAGGCGGCAACCCCGCGCGAAATACCCCCGCTGGCGAAAGGGTGCGCTCCCATCGAATGCATGATTCAATGCGGGTTGCCGCCGGATTGCCGGTCTCGGCAACGGCGCATCCGCCACGGCGGCCGCTCGGGATATCGGTCGCCCTTCGTTCATTTGTCGGGAGGTGAAATGAAAAATCCGCTGGACTCGCTTTGGGGGACGGTGATAACAGGCCTCGTTCTGACCATCGTGCTGTACTGGATCGCCAAAACGGTGATGGGGAGCTGACGCCATGACTTGGGACTTCATTCATTTGGGACTCGGTCGCTGGCTGCACATCGGCGCCGGCGTGATGTGGATCGGCCTCCTGTACTACTTCAATTTCGTCAACGTCGCCGCAGCGAAGGCGGCGGCCGCCGACGGCACCGCGGCGGGCATCAGCAAGCATGTGATGCCGCGGGCGCTCCTGTTCTTTCGCTGGGCCGCGGTCGTCACCTGGCTCGCCGGCGCGTTCCTGCTGGGCGAGCATTTTGTCGACGCGTTCGCATTCCGCGTGCGGGCCTACGTGCCGATCGGAATCGGCGCCTGGCTCGGCACGATCATGCTTATCAACGTGTGGGCATTGATCTGGCCGAACCAGAAGAAGATTCTCGGCATCGTGCCCGCCACCGACGAGGAAAAGACCAGCGCACGCCGCACCGCGTTTCTGGCGTCGCGGTCGAACACCGCACTCTCGATTCCGATGCTGTTTTTCATGATCGCGAGCGGAGGCGTGTTCCGCACGGCGTTCTTCTGACGCTCGGATCGACCGTCGACTCGATAGACCTTACACGAATCACCACTCGATTCCGCCGCGTCACGCCCGTGGCGCGGCGGATTTTTTCTGACTTGAACCGGCGAAAAGCCGCCTGGCGATGACCGAATTCCAACATCCGCGCAAGATCGCTTCCTTTCACCCGCCGCAGCGCACGCTGATGGGCCCGGGCCCGTCCGAAATCAATCCGCGCGTGCTGGCGGCGATGAGCCTGCCGGCGATCGGCTATCTCGATCCGGCGTTCGTCGAGATGATGGAGGAGCTGAAGACGCTCCTGCGCTATGCGTTCCGGACCGACAATCCGCTGACGTTTCCGATGTCGGGTCCCGGCTCGGTCGGCATGGAGAGCTGCTTCGTCAACATGGTGTCGCCGGGCGACAAGGTGATCGTGTGTCGCAACGGCGTGTTCGGCGGCCGCATGATCGAAAATGTGCAACGCTGCGGCGGGGCGGCGATCGTCGTCGACGATGCCTGGGGCGAGCCGGTCGACCCCGACAAGGTCGAAGGTGCGCTGAGAGCGAATCGAGATGCGCGCATCGTGGCCTTCGTGCAGGCCGAGACGTCGACCGGATGCCTGTCGGACGCAAAGACGCTCACGGCACTTGCGCACGCGCATGACGCGATGGTGATCGTCGATGCGGTGACGTCGCTCGGCGGCAGCCCGATCAAGGTCGACGAATGGGGGATCGACGCCGTCTATTCGGCGAGTCAGAAGTGTCTGTCCTGCACGCCCGGCCTGTCCCCGGTCTCGTTCTCGGAGCGTGTCGTCGAGTTCGTCAAGAAGCGCAAGGAAAAAGTGCACAGCTGGTTCCTCGACTTGGGCTTGATCCTCAACTATTGGGGCAGTACGACACGCACCTACCATCACACCGCGCCGATCAACGGATTGTTCGCGCTGCACGAAGCGCTGCTCTTGCTGCGGGAGGAAGGCATCGAGCACGCGTGGGCGCGCCATCACCGGCACTACCTCGCGTTTCGCGCGGGCATCGAAGCGATGGGCCTCGAGTTCCTGGTGAAAGAGGACGCCCGCCTGCCGCAGATGAGCGCCGTGTACGTCCCCGAGGGCGTGAACGAAGCCGAAGTGAGGCGCACGTTGCTCGACGAATTCAACCTCGAGATCGGCGCCGGTCTCGGCCCGCTTGCCGGAAAGGTGTGGCGCTTCGGATTGATGGGCTATTCGTGCAAGCCCGAGAACGTGATGCTCTGTCTTTCCGCGCTGGGATCGGTGCTGTCGGACGCCGGCCTGCCGGTCAAGGTGGGCGAGGCCGAGGCCGCGGCGCATCACTCGTATTCGTTGCAACATGCGAGCGCGGCCAAGAAGGCGCGGGAGCGCGCGATGGCGTGACGCGCATCGCGGTCCGTGTATTATGGCAATCGTAGTTCGTCGCAAGGTGTTCCGGAGGACATCCGTCCTGGCGGAATGAAACGGGAAGTCGGTGCGCCTCGTCCTATTGAGGCAAAGCCGACGCTGCCCTCGCAACGGTAAGCGAGTTTCTGTTCGGGCCGGCAATCGCCACTGTGCATCGCACGGGAAGGCGCCGGTCCCGCGGGGATCCGAAGTCTCCTGGATTTCCGGCTCGCGAGCCCGTAGACCGGCCTTGCGGACGCGTACCGATCCAGTGTCGCGGAGGGCGGCCAGATGCGGTGGTTCCGTGGATTCGTCGTTTCGACTCGAGTGGGCGGTCGTTGCGCGGCGTTGGCGCTCGCGAATTTATGCGTGCCGGCCGCCGCACACGCTGCCGAGGTACCGGTCGTCGCCCTGCCCGAAGTCGTGGTCACGGCGGCGCGGATTCCGCAGCCGCTTTCCGCCACGCTGCAATCGGTCACCGTCATCACGGCGGACGACATTGCGGGGAGCGGTCAATCGACGCTGACCGAGCTGCTGCAGCGTTTGGGCGGCGTCGAGATCGCCAGCGCCGGCGGCGCCGGCCAGCCGAGCGCCGTGTTCATTCGCGGCGCGAACAGCGCGCACACGCTCGTGCTGATCGACGGCATGCGGATCGGCTCCGCTACCTCCGGCACGACCGCATTCGAGAATCTTCCGCTGGATCAGATCGAGCGCATCGAGATCGTGGCCGGTCCACTTTCCGGCCTCTACGGTTCGGACGCGATCGG
>CATPAO010000094.1 GCA_955652025.1 Casimicrobiaceae bacterium | reverse complement strand
GGGCTGACAGGGGCCCCGGCTGGCCGCGGCCGCGGTATCGTGGTATAGTATTCATGCGCCGATTTGAGCTTCAGCTTGCGGGCGCCTAACAAATGCCGCTAAAGCGAGGTTCGCGTCAGCCTGGAGATACCGGGCGACGCACATAAAACCCGTTTGGCGGAGAGCCCGACGGGTTTTCTGTTTTTGGGGTGGCATCATGAACGACGCCAGCGACAAGCGCGGTTTCACCACGACGATCCTGCACTCCGACCGCGAGAGCGCGATCGAGCACGGCGCGTTGCACAAGCCGCTGCATACGTCGGTCGCGTATGGGTACAAGGACGCGCGCGATCTCGCCGCGGTGTTTCAGGGCCGGCAAACCGGGTACGCCTACGGGCGCCAGGGGAATCCGACGTCCGCCGCGCTCGAGGTCAAAATCAATGCGATGGAGCAAGGCGTCGGTACCGTGTGTTTCGCGACCGGCATGGCCGCGATCACCGCGGCGATGCTGGCGCTATTGAAGGCGGGCGATCACGTCGTCGCGAGCCATTTTCTGTTCGGCAACACCAACAGCCTCTTCGGGACGTTGTCGGCGCACGGCATGCCGATCACGTTCGTCGACGCGACCGACGCGCGCGAAGTAGAGAAAGCGATCACACCCGCGACACGACTCGTCTTCGTCGAGACGATCGCCAATCCGCGCACTCAGATCGCCGATCTGGCGCGCATCGGTAAGCTCTGCAGGGAACGCGGTTTGATCTATGTCGTCGACAACACGATGACCTCGCCTTGGCTGTTCACGCCGAAGTCCGTGGGCGCGACGTTCGCGCTCAACGCGCTCACCAAATACATCGGCGGCCACGGCAACGCACTCGCCGGCAGCATCACCGACACCGGACTCTTCGACTGGACGCGCTATCCGAATATCCTCGACAGCTACAAATCCGCGAAACCCGCGCTCTGGGGCCTCACGCAAATCCGCAAAAAGGGCCTGCGTGACCTGGGCGGAACGCTGGCCGCCACCGAGGCGCACCACGTTGCGGTGGGCGCCGAAACGCTCGCGCTGCGGCTCGCGCGGCAATGCGAGAACGCGCAGGCGGTCGCTGAATTTCTGGCCGCAAATCCGCGCGTGAGCGCCATTTACTATCCGGGGCTCGCGTCGCATCCGCAGCACGCGCTCGCGCGCGAGCTTTTTCGAGGCTATGGCGCGCTGCTGTCGTTCGAGCTCGCCGACGGTATCGATCCGTTCGCATTCCTGAATCGTCTGGCCGTCGTCGTGCTGTCGTCGAATCTCGGCGATAACCGCACGCTGGCGATTCCGGTTGCGCATACGATCTTCTGGGAGATGGGCGCACCGCGCCGCGCGGAAATGGGCATCGCCGATTCGTTGATTCGAGTTTCGGTCGGCATCGAGGACCGTGACGATCTGATCGCCGACTTCGCGCAGGCGCTCGCCTGATCGCGCGTCTCGGTTTGGCGCCGATCGCGCGGGCGCTGAGTCTGCTCCTCGGCGGAGCGGCGTCTGCCGCCAACGCGCAAGTCACGACGATCGTCGAGTATTACAACAAGGATCTCGATCACTATTTCATTACGCTGGGGCGAACGGATAGTGGATGGCCGCCCCGTACGGCAACGGCTTCAACGTGTGGAACGGCTCGCATCAATCCGGCGCGGTGTACTTCGACAACTTCGCGCACGACAACGTCGCCGGATGAGTGGTCGAGTTGACCACCGGCTCCGGCGATCGCATCGAACCGCCGATCAGGCACGACTACTGCCTGCCGGATTGCGCGGTCGGCGGCGGCGTCGGCACGTGCGTCAACAACGCCGCGCTGGCGGATCCAATTGGCGCCGATACAGAAAGCAACGAATACACGCTGTGGCTGAAAAAGTTCGGTGGTAACGTGATCCTCGTCGGACCGACGCCGGCCGCGATGCGATAGCGCCGGCAGTCCCGCGCCGCCGCATCTCACGCGACACGTTGCGCGCCGCCAAGCCGATGACGATCGCGTTGTCGCCGGCGAGCACGAGGTCGATCAGCACGATCGTCGCCAGCGCCGAGAACCATCCTGGCGTGAAGAGTTCGGCGGTCATGGTCAGTGGCTTCGACTCGGCGCGACGAACTGCGGTTCCGAACCCAGGGCGGACGAGTCTGTAATCGTTCGCGCGCGAACCCCGTCGGCATCGACTTCGAGAAAGTGGCCGTGGTCGTGCCAATCCGCCAGCACGAATCGCTCGCACGTGGCGCCGTCGACCGGATGCTCGTGCCGCGCCGGACGATGCGTATGGCCGTGGATCATCCGCCGCACGCCGTGGCGCCGAAATGCATCCGCGACGGCGTCGCCGCTGACATCCATGATCGACTCGGACTTGAGGGCGTTCGCGTCGCGGCTCCGGCGCAGCAAATACCAGGCAATGCCGCGGCGGATGAAATACGGCAGCGCCAGTAGGCGCCGCGTGACCTTCGGCGCGCGGATCCGCGCGCGATACCGCTGATAGTCGGCGTCATCGATACAAAGTTCGTCGCCATGCATGAGCAGCGTGCGCGTCCCGCCGATCTCGACGACGGTCCCGTCGGGAAGAAGCTGCGCGCCCGTCGCCCGTCCGAAGGCCTCACCTAGCATGAAGTCGCGATTGCCGCGCGCGAAATACACTGGAACGCCGGCCGCCGTGATGCCGATAATCGATTCGCCGACCGCGCGGGCGAACGGTTCCCGCAACTGATCGTCGCCGAGCCACCAATCGAACAGGTCGCCAAGAATGTAGACAACCGAGGCGGCTCGCGCCGGACCGCGCGCGAATGCGTGAAACGCCGCGACGGCCGCCGGCCGCGCCGGCGACAGATGCAAGTCGGACAACAGGAGCGCCGGCTTCATCGGTGGTCGCTCCATCCGCGGCGGCGCAAAGTCGTTACGCCGGCACGACCTCGGCGCCGGTGATGACGACGTCCTCGCGCGGCACGTTCTGATGCGTGCCGGTGGTGCCCGTGGCCACGCCCCTGATCCGGTCGACGACGGCGGTGCCTTTGACGACGCGCGCGAATACGCAGTAGCCGTAGCCTTGCGCGCTCGGCGCCTTGTAATCGAGAAAATCGTTGTCGGCGACGTTGATGAAGAACTGCGCGGTCGCCGAATGCGGTTCGGACGTCCGCGCCATCGCCACCGAGTAACGCGTGTTCTTGACGCCGTTCGTGGCTTCGTTCGCGACCGGTCCGCGCGTCGGCTTCTGGCGCATGCCCGGCTCGAATCCGCCGCCTTGGATCATGAAGCCGTCGATGACGCGATGAAAGACCGTATTGTCGTAATGCCCGTCGCGAACGTACTGCAGGAAATTGGCGACCGTGGCCGGCGCGTTCTCGGTATCGAGCGCCAGCGTGATATCGCCGTGATTGGTATGCAAGACAACTTCGCTCATTGTGTTTCCCTTGGGTGGACGCGTCGGGTGATCACGGCTTCGCGGCCTCGACAATGCGCGCCGTGTTGATCACGACGAGCTCTGTTGGCACGTCGCCCGGATTGAGCGGCGAGCCCGGCGGCATCGCCTTGGCTCCCTTGGGCGCCTTGGCGATCTTGTCGACGACTTCCATTCCGTCGACCACCTTGCCGAACACCGTGTATCCGATGCCCGCAGGATCGGATGAGCGGAAGTTGAGCCGCTGATTGTTGTTGATATTGATGAAGAATTGCGACGTCGCAGAATTTGGATCGGACGTGCGCGCCATCGCGATCGTGCCGGGGACGTTCAGCAGGCCGGCCTTGCTGCTCGTTTCCGCCTCGTTGACGATCGGCGGCTTGGTCGGCTTCTGCTTGAAATCCTTCGTGAAGCCTCCGCCTTGAATCATGAAGCCGTCGATCACGCGATGGAACTGCGTGCCGTCGTAATGCTTGGCTTTGACGTAGTCGAGGAAATTTGCGACGGTTTTTGGCGCCGCATCGGGATAGAGCTCGAGCCGGATCTTTCCCGCGGTCGTGTCGAGGTCGACTTGGGGATTGGCCGCCCATGCGGGGGCGACGGTCAGCGCGATGGCCGTTGCCGCAGCCAGCAGATGTCGAATCATGAATGGATTCCTCCTTGTGATACGGATCGCGGATCGAAGAAAAGCGGAAGGGTCTTCTACTGCGCAGCCGCGACGGCATCGCGGACGAGCTTGAGCTTGGCCGGCGCCGTCTTGTTTCTCTTGTCGAGCCCGGAGACCTGCTCGTATTGTTCGGCCGCAAGCTGCGCGTAGACGTCGCCGAGGTTCTCGTGCGCGACGGCATAATCCGGCGCCGCCCGGACCGCCAACAAGAGCTCGTCCCGCGCCGGCGCCAGCTCACCTTTCTGCGCATACAGCACCGCGAGATTGTTGTGAGGCTCGGGCATTTCGGGAAAATCGGTGATGAGCGCACGGTATACGTCCATCGCCGGGTCGATTTTCTTCTGGTCGGTAAGCGCGACGCCCTTCAGGAATCGCGCCTGCGGCTCGCGCGGCCTCGAGGCCGTGAGTCCGTCCAGCTTGGCGATCGCCTCGTCGTATTTCTTTTGTGTCATCAGATCGCGCGCTTCGCGCATCGAATTCGCATAGGCCTTGCGCGCCGGTTCCGATATCTCCTGCGTTTCGTTGGCGACCGCCGCTCGCGGCGCGTCGGCGGCCCGCGCAACGCCGAACGAGGCGGCAAGGGCGACGACGACCAACAAGTAGGAAAGTCGGCTGCACATGGTGTGAAAAGGGGAGGCGCTGGCGATAGTGGACTCGTAAGCGCGGAGTTTAACGCAACCGGCGAATCCGCCGATCGACGCCGCGAACGCGGTCCGAGGCTCGCGGCGAAAGAACGATCGGCGCCGCCAGAAATGTTACATTTGACACATTAAAATACATAATGTAACGTTTGAGATACTCACGGGTTCGGATGCATCGAGCGATTCCGACGCAGTAAAGGGTGACATGGCTGACGCGGCACTCGACCGAATCAACGCGGGATTCGACGCACTGCCGCGCGAGCTGAAGCGCGCGGCGCGCTGGGTCGCCGACAATCCGGCCGACGTTTGTATGCTGTCGATGCGCGAACAGGCGCGCCGAGCCGACGTGGTCCCGCCGACGCTTGCCCGGCTGGCGCGTGCGGTCGGCTTTGCGTCTTATGCCGCGTTGCGCGACGACTTTCGCGGCCATCTGCGGTGGGGCGCCGGCGATTTTTCCGCGCGGGCCGAAAGCATGCAGGCGGCGCGGCGGACGTCGCGGCATTATCTCGACGATCTCGGCCGCCTGCAGGAAACCGACGTCTCGTCACTGGCGCTCCTCAACGACCCGGTGCTCTTTCAACGAACAGCGCGCTTGCTGCTGAAATCGCGCACGACGGCATTCCTGGGATTTCGCAGCTGCCACAGTGTGGCCCTGCACGCGCATTACCTCTATTCGATGCTGACGGGTCGCGGTGCGCTGCTGCAGGACGCCTATGGAACGCTGCACGAGTCGGTTGCGGGCCTCGAGCCGGGATCGGTGCTGCTCGCGATCGGGCTGGCGCCCTATTCGCGCCAGACCGTCGACGCCGTCCGCCGCGCACAGGCGCGTGGCGTGGCGGTCGTCGCGCTGACCGACTCGGAGCTCTCTCCGCTTGCACGCGGCGCCACGCTGCGGCTCTTGTTCGAGGCGACGTCGAGCTCCTTCTTCCACTCGCTCGTGGCGGCGCACGCGCTGGTCGAGCGCTTGATGGCAGAAGTGGCGCTTCGCGGCGGCAAACCCGTCGTGCGCCGATTGCGCGAACGCGAAGGGCTGCTGCGGGAGACGCACGCTTACTGGGACGGCGCACGATGAGTCACCTGATGCATCGAAACCTCCGCGCGACGCTTCCCGTTGCGGTGGCCGCGCGCGGCATCGAAATCTGCGACAGCGCGGGACGGCGCTACATCGACGCCAGCGGCGGCGCTGCGGTGTCGTGTCTCGGACACGGCCACCCCGATGTGATTGCGGCGATGCATGCGCAGATCGACAAGATTGCCTACGCTCACACGAGCTTTTTCACGACCGAGGTCGCCGAGCGCCTCGCCGACGCGATGGTCGAGAGCGCGCCGAAAGGTCTCGACTACGTCTATCTCGTGTCCGGCGGATCGGAAGCGATGGAGGCGGCGCTCAAGCTCGCGCGCCAGCACTTCGTCGAACGCGGCGAACCACAGCGGGACATTTTCATCGCGCGTCGCCAGAGCTATCACGGCAACACGCTCGGCGCGCTCGCGGTCGGCGGCAACGAGTGGCGCCGCTCGCAATTCGCGCCGCTGTTGATCGACGTCAAGCGGGTTTCACCCTGCTTCGAGTACCGCGAGCGACGGGACGATGAGTCGCAGGACGCCTATACGGATCGCCTCATCGCCGAGCTGGAGGCGGCGATTCGCGCGGTCGGCGCGGACCGCGTCATCGGTTTCTGTGCCGAGACCGTGGTCGGCGCGACCGCCGGCGCGGTGCCGCCCACGCCCGGCTATTTTCGCCGCGTGCGCGAAGTCCTGGATCGCTGCGGCGCGTTGTTGATTTGCGACGAAGTGATGTGCGGCATGGGACGCACCGGCACGCTGTACGCGATCGAGCAGGAAGACGTCGTTCCCGATCTGATCGCCGTCGCGAAGGGCTTGGGTGGCGGCTATCAGCCCATCGGCGCAGTACTCGCTCACGGCCGCGTCGTCGAACCGATCAAGAACGGCAGCGGCGTATTCCAGCACGGCCACACGTACATCGGCCACCCGGTCGCCGCCGCCGCGGCGCTGGCGGTGCAAACCGTTATCCAGCGCGACGGCCTGATCGAGCGGGTCCGATCGCTCGGCCGCTATCTGGATCGCGCGCTCCGTACCCGCTTCGGCGACCATCCGAACGTCGGCGACATTCGCGGCCGCGGACTCTTCATGGCGCTCGAGCTCGTCGCCGATCGAGCCGCCAAACGGCCCTTCGATCCCACGCTCAAATTGCACGCCTGCATCAAGGCCGAGGCGATGCAACGCGGATTGATGGTGTATCCGGGGGGCGGAACCATCGACGGCGAACGCGGCGATCACGTCCTGCTCGCGCCGCCGTACATCATCGACGAAGCAGGCATCGACGCGATCGTCGAGCGGCTTTGGCAGGCGATCGATTCGAGCCTGGCCAACCTCAAGGCGGCCGCCTGATCCATCGCGCGTTTGCATCATCCACCGGGAGGCACCATGCACCAGCCAGCCATTCGCATTGCCCTACTCCTCACCGCGCTCGGGTTGACCGGCGCGAGCTCCGCCCAGGAATCGACGGGTGTCCTGAAGCGCGTCAAGGATGCGGGTGAGATCACGCTCGGGTACCGCGAATCCTCGGTGCCGTTTTCGTATCTCGACGATCGCCAGCAGCCGATCGGCTATTCGGTGGATTTGTGCCTCCGCGTCATCGACGCGGTCAAGGCCGAGCTCAAGCTGCCCGCGCTGCGCGTCAAATACAACCCCGTGACGTCGGCGACGCGCATCCCGCTAATCGCGAACGGCACCGTCGACATCGAATGCGGCTCGACGGTGAACAACGCGGAGCGGCAACAACAGGTCGCGTTTTCCGATACCACGTTCATCGTCTCGACGAAATTCATCGCCAAGAAAGCGAGCGGATTGCGGACGCTGGCGGATCTGAAAGGCAAGACCGTGGTCTGCACCGCCGGCACCAACACGCTCGCGCGCGTCAACGGATTGAACGCCAAGCACGGGCTCGGCATGACGGTGTTGACCGGCAAGGATCACGCCGAATCCCTGTTGATGGTCGACACGGGACGCGCGGTCGCGTTTTTCGAGGACGACATTCTGTTGACCGGGCTCGCCGCGAATTCGCGCAATCCCGCCGACTACTCGATCGGCAGCGAAGCGTTCAGCATCGACCCGTACGCGCTGATGCTGCCGCGCGGCGACGCGGCGTTCAAGCGTGTCGCCGATCGCGCACTCGCCGATCTCTATCGGCGGGGTGAAATCCTGACGATCTACGACAAATGGTTCAGCAAGCCGATTCCGCCCAAGGGGACGGCGCTCAATTTTCCTTTGAGCCCGGCACTCAAGAAGGCGTTCGAGCACCCCACGGATTCGCCGGATCCTGCAGCCTACGAATGAAGTCGGCGCCGTGCGCGATCGCCTCCCCCCGCTGCCGGACGAACGTCTCACCGGCGAACAGCGCCGCGTAGCGGAAGCGATCGCGCGCGGACCGCGCGGCGCCTTGTATGGACCGTTCGTGCCGCTGTTGCGGAGTCCCGAGCTCGCCGATTGCGCGCAGCGGATGGGCGAGTACTTGCGTTTTCGCAGCGCGATCGGCACGCGGCTCACCGAGCTCGCCATTCTCGTCATCGCGCGGCATTGGAATCAGGCGGTGGAATGGGCGATCCACGCGCCGCTGGCCGAGGACGCCGGTATCGCGGCCGCGACGATCGCGGCGATTGCCGCCGCGCGGCGCCCGGCGCCGATGAGCGATGACGAAGCGACGGTCTACGATTTTTGCGTCGAGCTGGCGCGTGACAGGACCGTGGGGGAGGCCACGTTTGCGCGCGCGGTGGCCCGATTCGGCGAACACGGCGTGGTCGACCTGGCCGGCATCAACGGTTATTACACGCTGCTCGCCATGGTGCTGAATGTCGCCGGCACGCCGGCCCCCTCCACGCCATCGATCGCGCTCCTGCCGCTTTCGTCTTAGAGGCGCCCGATCATTCCCCGCGCAGTCGCGCGGCGGTCGTGTCGATCAGTTGCCTTGCGATCGACAGCGACTGCGGCCGATCCGGCAATGCATCGGCGGGAAACCAGCGGACGTCCGCGATCTCGGTGCCGTCCGGGCGAAGCTCGCAGCACGCGTAGCGCGCGG
>CATPAO010000093.1 GCA_955652025.1 Casimicrobiaceae bacterium | reverse complement strand
CCACAGGACGCGGCTCGCGAGCCGCGATTCCAGATTCGTCCGATAGACCAAGTCGAGCTCGCCGCAAAAGGCGACGCCGCCGTCGGTGGCAGCGATTTCCGCGGCGCCGAGACGCGCGAGCTCGTCCGAGAGCATGGGCTCCAGGCCGCGCGGGCACGGGGCGAAGTAGCGTTCGATCATCGTGCCGGGCGCGTCAGAATGGCTTCAGCACGACGAGAAACACGATCGCAATCAGCAGCGGCAACGCGGGAATCTCGTTGATCCAGCGATAGAACACGTGTCCATGCCGATTTCGATCGAGCGCGAAGTCGCGAAGCAGCGTGCCGAGATAAATGTGAAACACAACCAGCGCGAGCACGAGCACCAGCTTGACGTACAGCCAGCCGCCGGTGATGCCGTAGCCGAGCCACAGCCACAGTCCGAATGCAACCGTCAGCACGGCGGCGGGCGTCATGATGCCGCGATAGACCTTGCGCTCCATGATTTTGAAACGCTCGATGCCGACGCGGTCGTCCGGCGCCGCCAGCGCGTGATACACGAAGAGCCTGGGCAGATAGAAGAGCCCCGCGAACCAAGTCACCATGAAGATGATGTGCAGGGACTTTACGACGAGCATCGCGACGTCTTACTTCAACAAACGTCGCCGCGTCAGCACCAGCGCGACGTAGTACGCAATCACGGCGTAGGCGAGCAGCACGGCGACGTGCAGCACGATGTTACGCGGCACTTGGCCCATCATCAGCGGCCGCGCCAGGTCGATCGCGTGCTTGAGCGGCAGCAGGTTCGCGGTCGAGGCAAGCCACGCGGGCATCTGGTCGACGGGAAAATAGACGCCGGAGAACAGCAGCATCGGTGTCAGGATCAGCGTAAAAAAATACGTGAAGAAATCGTAGCCGGGCGCGAGCGCGTTCATGACGAGGCCAAACGCGCCGAACACGAGGCCGACCAGGAATCCGAGCGGCAAGATCCACAGCGCGAGCCACGTATGGCCATACCCCAGCACCATGATCACGGCGAGAATGGCGAGCGTCGACAGCACCGCCTTCGAGGCGCACCAGACCCACTCGGCGAGCACGACGTCGTCGAGCGCGATCGGCGCGTTGATGATCCCTTCCCAAGTGCGCTGAACGTGCATGCGCGAAAACGCGGAATACATTCCTTCGAAGCTGGCGGTGAACATCGCGCTCTGGCATACCATTCCGGTACCGATGAACGCGATGTATTTCATGCCGCCGACGTCCCCGATCATCGATCCCAGGCCGTAACCGAGTGCCAGCATATACAGCAGGGGGTCGGCAATGTTGCCGAGCACGCTCGCGATCGCGAGCTTGCGCCAGACGAGCAGATTGCGTCGCCACACCGGCGCGAAACGATTCGAGAGGCGTGGTGGAACGAGCAGGGTCGCGGTACGCATATGAAGGAAGTCCTCGGGTCGGCTCGAAGAACGGAAGCGCGTCACTTTACACGCTTGACATCATCGCGCGGCGGTGCTTATGTTCACCGCCCGTCCCTGCCGAATGGAGCCCATGTTTCGCCTGATTTCTGCGCGTCGTCGTCGGTGGACACCGGTATTGGTCGCGTGCATCGCAATCGTGGCGACGCTCGACGTGACAGCCCAGCCCGCGCTCCCGAGCCGGCCGATTCACCTGATCGTGCCGTATCCGCCGGGCGCACTGACCGATCTTCTTGCGCGCGTCATCGCCGATCGTCTCGGCGCCGCACTGGCCCAATCGGTTGTCGTCGAGAACAAGCCCGGTGCCGGAACGCTGGTCGGCGCCGAATACGTCGCGAAGCAGCCCGCCGACGGCTATACGCTGCTGATGGCGACCAGCACGACGCTCGGCATCAGCCCGGCGCTGTATCGGCCGTCGCCGGTCAATCCGCTGCGCGACTTCGCGCCGATCTTGCCAGTCGGCACGGTGAATTTCTTCCTGATCGCGAATCCTAATTTTCCGGCGAAGAACGTCCGTGAGATGGTCGAAGCAATCAAGGCCGCACCGGGCAAATACAACTACGGGTCGGTGGGCAGCGGCAGCCCGCACCATCTGTTCATGGAAGCGCTCAAGACCGAGTATGGGCTCGACATCCAACATGTTCCGTACAAGGGAACACCGGCCGCGCTGACCGATCTTCTGACCGGCAACATCCAGGTCATGTTTTCCGACGCGACGGTGGCGGTGCCGAATATCCAGGCCGGCAAGGTCGTCGTGCTGGGCACTTCGGCCGCCAAGCCGACAACGCTGCTGGGCAACGTTCCTCCGATTGCCAGCACCGTGCCCGGATACGATTGGCAAGCGTGGCAGGGTATCGTCGCGCCCGCGGGCACACCCAAGGAAGTCGTCGCAAAACTATCGGCGGAGTTGCAGCGAATCGAGGCGACACCGGAGTTCAGGGAACAATTGCTCAAATTCGGCATGGATCCGTTTCCGCCGCAGACGCCGGAGCAGTTCGCCGCAACGATCGCGGCCGAGCAGCCGCGGTGGGCGAAGGCGATCAAGGATTCCGGCGCGAAGGTCGACTAGATGTGAAGCGTCAAGAGGTTGTTGCAGGACGATTTGAGCCGGGTCATAGGTGCGACGCCGCCAATTCCTTGGTGAGGGCGATGCCAGTTGTAGTGATGGATCCAGGCATCGAGTTGGTCAGTGCGCTGGAAGGAGTTTTGAT
>CATPAO010000092.1 GCA_955652025.1 Casimicrobiaceae bacterium | reverse complement strand
GTTCCATACTGGTTGGCGAGCGCGAACTTTGAGGAGCCGTCACGGCGAACTGTGGCCGTGAAAAGGTAGCGGTCTTTAATGGTCCAGTTCGCGCGACCAAAGCCGGATACGAGCCGCGTCTCGTCCACGTTGTAGAACGGTCTCACCTCGGCAGCGGTAGGGATGCCATAAAGGCCAAGGAGGTTCGAGCCGAGGCCGCTCACACTGAGGGAGGGGTAATCGCCACGGAATCGCTCGGCGGAATACCCTGCCGTGAAGTCAAACGAACTCGATAGCTGATCGAGCTGCCGCGCATACTTGGCAAACACGTCGAGCACAGTGTTCTGCTGCTCCGGAATGTTGCGGTAAAAGTTGCCCGGCGTGCTGCCGGTGAGCTGCGAGTAGAGCGTCGTCGGAGTAAAGGTGGTGCGGTCAGCGCGCACTACATCGTAGCCGCCGCGCAACGTTGCCGTCAATCCGCTAAGGAAGGGGAACTCGTACTCTCCTTCGACGTCGCCAACGCTCCGCAACGTTGTGCCCTGATCCTGGACTTGCGCGAGGATGGCGGGTGGATTGTTCGGCACACCCGTGATCGGCGCGCCCCCAGCGCCCCGAAACTCGTAATACGTCCCCGAGTCAGTCACGATCGGCTGAGTTGAGGGGAACGCGATCGCGTTTCCGAGAACGCCGCCAGGAGTAAAGAAATCTTTGGTGCGCGACCCTTTGAGATTGGTGCGGACGTTCAGACGATCGAAGAGTCGATCGGCATAGTTGAGGGACAGCGCCGCGCGCTGCGTTTGGGTTCCCTGCAGGACGCCCGACTGGTTGAGGTAGCCAAGACCGAGGCGGTAGTTCATCGCGTCCCGATGACCTGAAACACCGAGCGAGTGCTCGACTCCGTTCGCGTCACGCTCGATGGCCTGAAGCCAGTTGGTATTCGCGGTCCCGAGCATTGACGACCGGTATGGCGCGTACTTTTGTACGGCGGCGCGGAATTGCGACGCATCGACCAGGTTAGGCCCGCCTGTCACCCGCGAACTGGAGACAGACCCGCTGTACGCAAAGTTAGGCCCCGTCGACCCAGATTTCGTCGTGATAATGACCACGCCATTTGCACCACGGGAGCCATAGATCGCCGTCGACGACGCGTCCTTTAGCACCGTGATCGTCGCGATATCTCTCGGATTGAGGAAGTTGAGCGGGTTACGTCCGGCCGATGCGCCGCCGCCCACCTGCAGCGGCACGCCATCGACCACATAGAGCGGATCGTTCGACGCGCCGTAGGCGCCAGTCGACGTGCCGCCCCTAATCCTGATCGTCATCCCGCCGCCGGGCTCGTTATTGTCGACCACCTGCACCCCGGGCACCTTCGCTCGGATCAGTTCCTCCGGGCTCACTACGCGGCCGGGGTTGAAGTCCGCTTCACTGGTGGTCGAGACTGAGCCCGTGAGGTCTCTTGCCCGGGTGGTGCCGTAACCAATGGCGACTACGTCGCCGAGCACCTGGGCGGTTGGAATCACCCGGAAATCCCGCGTCGTAACTCCACCGCTCGTGACGACAACGCCGCTGGCCGAGTCGGGGCTGAAGCCGAGGCGCCGGACGCGCAGGCTGTACGTACCCGGGTCCAACACTATCGTGTAACTCCCGTCTTCCCCGGTGACGCCGCCTTGGGCGGTCCCGACCACAACGACCTGTACCCTCGAGACCGGCCGGCCTCCGTCAGCTGTCGTGACCGAACCGGTAATCCTCCCGGTCTGGGCTCCAATCGTGCCGTTTGCTGCCAGGGATGCGAGCAGACCAACTAATGCCTTTCGCCACATCACGCCTCCAACGGGACAAGGACAATGCAGCTTTCCGTGACTCACGGTCCTGCTGCCTTCTAGAACACCTCAGGAATTTTTCGCACGCGATAAGCTTATTGACCTGAACCGTCCGATCGCGCGACGCTAATATAGAACGGGGTGAGTGAAACCCCAACAGTATAACCAAAGCATAGAACGGACGTCACGGGAAGCCCAGCATCACCCACTCGATTTCCACTTGTGGAGCCCTCGCGCCCGAAGGCCGTAGCGACAGCTGAATCCGTTCGATCTCACGCAATCGGATCCTGTCTCCCATGCCGCCGCGACCAGCCGGGCCGGCCACCCAGTAGCTCCATTCACCGGGGAATCCCTGAGGAAGCATCGCGCTCTTGGCGGAGGTTAAGTCGGCCAAGCGAATAGTTCGCTCAGTCCAGGCAGTATCCCCTTCCACCTCGGCGCTCCAGCTCGTGCCGTCGCGCTCCACCAACCTGAGGTGCACCGCATCTCCGCGGCTTCCGACCCGTAGCCGGATACGCACGGTCGTCGCTTGCCTGACGGCCTCGCCGCGGGCGACGATCCTGTCCTTGACCACCAGGGAAGCCGTGTAGTCGCTGGGACCGCGCCCGTTGAATCGCGGCAGCTCGAGATGAAACACCGGCTCGCCGTTCACCGCCGACGTCAATACGCGATAGATCCCTTCCCGCCAACCATCACCGATTCGGGAGAAGGCGAGATCGGCCACGTCTTCGCGCGCACTGAACAGCCGCACCGGGGTTGACGGTGCAACCACGGCTCCCCGCCAGAACTGGTGCCCGACATAGTTCCACTCCCACGGACGCTTCCGCGCGCCTTCGGGGAAAGTCGTCGCGGCTCCTCGCGTTACCACCGTGATAGCGTATTCGAACGGTCCGATCCCGATTGAGTCCGCCGGCAACGACGCCACGAAACCATACCCGCCTGACCAGCGCATCGAGTAACGGTGGAAGAATTGCTGGTCGCGCCGACGCAGCGACAGCACCACTGAATCCGGGGCGGTCGAGTCGACAACGCGAGCCGCAATCTCGATCTTGGCGCCGGCGACGTATTCCGCCGGCGCATCAACCGTCACCGTGACGGGCAACGTGTCGCCGCGCGGCGCATGATATTCATCCATCCGAAGCTCGCCGAGAAAGGCCGGCAAGGATTTGCGGTCCACCGTCCCGCTTTGCCCGAGCAGATAAACACCCGGAGTTACAGTGAAACCGCCGTCCGATGCCTGTGTTGTCGCTTGTCCGTTCGCGTCACCGGCGATTCGCTCAACGGTGAACGACGGCCCCAGGTCTGGAAGCGCAATCCGCATCGGCCACGCTCGCCAGATCGCACGCGTGACGATCTTGTCTCCGCTGGGCATCTCGAAGGGATCGCGCACCGGTACAGCATCAGGATAGACCTCGAGCCGCCAAACGCCGCGTCTGATCCGGTCGAGGAAGTACGTACCCTCGCCACCGTAGATGACGACTGGAGAAGAGCCGTATCCGGCAACGCGCGACAACAGTGCGGGATGCGCAGGCGCGACGTCGCTGGCGCCGGCATTGAGGTAGGCGTCTGTCGCCGCTAGCGTGGCCGAATTCTCCTCGTAGCTAACGCGAAAGTCGCCGAACGCGCGGTTACCGGGATATGGGCCGAAAGACTTACCGCGCGGCAGACGCCGCATCGCCTCGGCGGCAATCACTGCGCTCATTGCCTTCCGAGGAGTGTAGACCAGGTTCAGGTAATGAGTCTGCCATCCGAGGTTGCGCGAGGCAGTGCCGAGCATGTCATACGCGAACATGGCAGCGAATTGCGTCCCCACCGAGCGCATGGTCCGCACCATCGCAGGGTACATGTACCCCGTCCGCAAATCCGGCGAATCAAACTCGTAGACAATCCTTGGCAGGCCCGCGATGCGCCGGTCACGCATCTTCGGGTAGTCGTCGACTGTGCGAAGATAGTTTCCGCGAAGCTCGTGGCCAGAGTTGAGACCGGTTGGATACCAGCCGAAGGTCACTCCCTGCGCCGACGACTTTGCGATCGCGTCGGCGATGTCGAAGTCCTGACTAACGTTATGGAATAGGATTGCCTTCGACCCGGTGCTTCGCACCGCGTTAGTCAGCGCGTTGATGTAGGCCACCGAACCGCCGACATCGGCGCTGTGGTGCGTCGGCTCGTTGATCATCTCGACGAACAGAATCGATGGCTCGTCCTTAAGTGCGATGCCGGTATACGGGTTCACGTGCCGCAGGAGCTGCTGGATGTAGTTCACCTGCGCTGAGATCGCGGCGGCATTGGTACCGAGCTCGGATTTCTTGTAGAAATTAGAGAAGCCGGGTAGGGTCGTGTCACGCAGCGCATCGGGCCAGGTGCTCTCGTACGTCGTGATCGGCGTGAGAAGTATGTATATCCCGCGCTCGCGCGCGCGGTCGATGAGATAATCGACGAGATCGAGGTGATCGTTCACGACGAGATTGCCGGCGCGGTCGGTGTTTTCCCAATCGCCCCAGATGCCGACACGGAGAGCGTCCCATCCCATGCGGGCGAATTGCGCCATGTCTTCATCGATCATCTTCTTTCGGTCGAGGCCGAGGTAGCCGGCCGCGCGGTAGTCCGACGCCGAGGGAAGCGTATAGTTGGCGCCGAAAAGGGCGACCTCCCGTCCGGTATCCCTCCACCGGATGATGCCGCCGTCAATGTATACGGATCGCGGTTGTTGGCTCGACGATGAAGAGGACCTTTGAGCGACTGACGGCGTGGTGACGAGTGTGGCAGCCAGTGCTGTTAGGAACCACCGCATGGAATCCTCTCCTTTTTTGTAGCCAGCTCCTGTCTGAGTTTGCAGATATTCTGATCGGCACGCCAGCTTGATACTGCCTGGCCGAACACCATGCGCTGTGGGGAGCGCGATGGCGCCCAGCGCCACCGCGCAGAACGGTCAGCTGAGGATTCACCCCATTTATCTGACCGACCTCTTGCGACGGGTGCCGGGGTTGTTTTAGCGCGCGTTCTGGGTGCCGTCGCGCGGAATGGATCGGAAATGTCTCGGAACTTCGGACCGAGCAGAGGCCGAGAGGCTGGCGAAAGCTCTCTTGGCAGCAATACTGAACGACGAGGAGATCGAGTCCTCACATACACTACGGTTAGGCACCGTCGCCGACTACTACCGCACACGATCGGTTGTCTACCAAGGGTTGAGCGAGCGGGCCCGAAAGGAGCACGATGCTAGGGTCAAGATTCTCATCGCTTTTTTC
>CATPAO010000091.1 GCA_955652025.1 Casimicrobiaceae bacterium | reverse complement strand
GCCAACGATTGCGCGGCGACGACCAGATGATCGAACGCGGGATCGGTCAATGGTGGGGGTGCGTCTCTTCCGGCGCGAAGTCGAGCTCGACGCGGGCGCCGTTCGGGTCATGGAAGAACACCTGCCACGGACCGTCGCCGGCCTGTCGCCGGCATACGTGCTGAATCCCGCGCGCCGCCAGATTCGCGAGCGTGTCGGATAGACCGACCGCCGAGAACGCCATATGATCGATCACGCCGGCTTTGAGGCTCGCGCGCGGCTGCCCGCCGATCACGTGGAGAATCGGCGTCGCGTCGGCGTAGAGCCACGCGCCGGGAAAATCGAACGGCGGTCGCGGTCCTTCGGTCAAGCCAAGCAGGTCACGATAGAACCGAATGGTGCCCGGCACGTCGTCGGTGAGAATCGTGAAGTGGTTCATTGCGGTGGCGGGCATCGTCGTTCCTTTCCTGTCGTCCACCGCCATTATCTCAAGGGAAGGCGTCGCGCGCGAACGCGGCGATCAGCGCGGTTGCGTCGGGCGGCGCCGGATCGTTGTAGGAGAATCGTCCGTCGCCGCCGCTCCACGCGTGGCCAAGGCCGCCGACGCTGACGAAGCGCACGATGAGCCGCCCGTCGCTCTTCCATTCGCGCGTCGTGACGATCCGGCCGTCGTCGCCGGTCGCGCGCGACTCCGCATCGGCATCGGGAAGTGCCGTCGCGGACACGAGCGGTGTCGCCACGGCGGAATGGCCGTTGAAGCGCAAGTATTGGCGCACCAACGCCACCGCGTTCCGTGGCGCGACGATCCCGTCCTGCTCGCCGTGGATCGCCAGGAGCGGCACCGGCAACGCGTCGCGCGATGTGGCGAGGCGGGATTCCTCCGCGATGCGCTCAACATCGGTCTCGGGACCGCGCATCATCACGCCGAGCGCCGTCATCGCGGACGCGGCAGCGCCACACGCCAGCCCCGAATGCGCGACGACACCGCGTACCAGCCCCGCGTGTTTGAGCCCGATGACGGCGGCCAGCGCACCGCCGGCCGACATGCCGGTGACGATCACCCGCCGCGGATCGGCGCGATAGCGGCTCGCGATCGCCGCGATCTGCGCCGCGACGATCGCCGCCTCGCCGGCGCCTTCGGCGGTGCGCGCATCAAACCAGTTCCAGCAGCGCCATGTGTTGGCTGAATCGTTTTGCCGCGGCAACAGCACGAGCCAGCCTTCGCGATCGGCGAGCGCGACAATGCGAGTTGCCTCGGCGATTTCCTCGGGCGACTGCTTGCAGCCGTGGCAGAGGACCAAGAGCGGCGCGCGCCGCCAGCGCGACCAGCCGCTGGGAATGTAGATCAGGTATTCGCGGCGCGGCCAGACGAACGGCGCGGCGCCGAGCCATCCGCGCCAGGAGAATTTGGCGCCAGTCTCGAAGCGGCCGGGCGCGACTTCGCGCCGGAACAGCCGCGCGACGCGGTCCTTGATCCGGGACCATAGTTCGCGCACACGATCCCCCAATCCTCAAATCAAGATGATGTCGTATTGCTCTTGCGTGTAAATCGTTTCCACCTGCAGCGAGATCGGCTTGCCGATGAAATCGCCCAGCTGCGCGAGGCTCTGCGATTCCTCGTCCAGGAACATGTCGATCACCGATTGCGCCGCGAGGATGCGGAATTCGCGCGCGTTGAATTGCTTCGCCTCGCGCAGGATCTCGCGCAGGATTTCGTAGCAGATGGTTTGCGACGTTTTCAGCTCACCGCGGCCCTGGCACATCGGACACGGCTCGCACAGCACGTGCGCCAGCGATTCGCGCGTGCGCTTGCGCGTCATTTCGACCAAGCCGAGCTGGGTGAAGCCGTTGACGGTCAGCCGCGTGCGATCTTTTTCCAGCGCCTTGTTGAGCTCCGCCAGCACGGCGGTGCGATGGTCGGCGTTCTCCATGTCGATGAAATCGATGACGATGATGCCGCCCAGGTTGCGCATGCGGAGCTGCCGAGCGATCACTTGGGCCGCCTCGAGATTGGTCTTGAAGATCGTGTCGTCGAAGCTCCGCCCGCCGACGAAGCCGCCGGTGTTGACGTCGATGGTCGTCATCGCCTCGGTCTGGTCGATGATCAGGTAGCCGCCGGATTTGAGGTCGACGCGGCGCGCGAGCGCCTTCTCGATTTCCTCCTCGACGCCGTGCAGGTCGTAAAGCGGACGCTCGCCGGCATAATGCTGAATGCGCTCGGCCAGCGCCGGCGTGTATTCGCGGGCGAATTCCTGCATCTTCACGAATGTCTCGCGCGAATCGACGACGACGCGCGCCGTCTCGTCGGTGGACATGTCGCGCAGCACCCGGAGAGCAAGGTTGAGATCCTGATAGAGCAACCTCGGCGCCGGGACCTCGTGCGAGCGCGCGGTGAGGTCGTGCCAGAGCTTGGTCAGGTATTCGATGTCGGTCTGCATCTCGCGCTCGCTGGCCGTCTCGGCCATCGTGCGGATGATAAAGCCGCCCGCCGTGCCCTCCGGCAGCAGCGTCTGCAGCCGGCCGCGCAGGCTTTCACGCTCCGCCTCATCCTCGATCCGCTGCGAAATTCCGATATGCGAATCCTGCGGCAGGAACACGAGCAGACGGCCGGCCAGGCTCACCTGCGTCGACAGGCGTGCGCCCTTGGTGCCGATCGGGTCCTTGATCACCTGCACCAGCAGCGACTGGCCCTCATGCAGGATCTTTTCGATGGGCCGGTGCTCGCCGTGACCGTTCTGGCGGTGCTCCCAGATGTCGGCGATGTGCAGGAACGCGGCGCGCTCGAGACCGATCTCGACGAAAGCGCTTTGCATGCCGGGCAGCACGCGCGCAACGCGTCCCAGTGAAATATTGCCGACGAGTCCCCGTGCGCTCGAACGCTCGACGTGCAACTCCTGCACGACGGCCTGCTCGAGCAAGGCGACACGCGTTTCCTGCGGCGTTACGTTGATCAGGATTTCGTGCGTCATCGGATACGGCGTCGCCTTCTCGATCGACGGCGAAGGCGTGATCGCCGGTGCGGACGGTCGGCCGTCGCGCGGCCGCTTCTCCCTCGGTTATAGCACGGGCATGCCGAGCCGAGCGAGCAGCTGCGCGGTTTCCGCGAGCGGCAGTCCGACGACGCCGGAGAAGCTGCCGTCGAGTCGTGTGATGAACGCCGCGGCACGTCCTTGGATCGCATACGCGCCGGCCTTGTCGTCGGGCTCGCCGGTGGCCACGTAGTGTTTGATTTCTTGCGCCGAAAGACGCCGAAACGCGACGTTGGAGACCGAGACCTCGACTTCGGTGCGATCGCGAAATCGCATCGCGACGGCGGTCATCACCTGATGCGTTTGCCCCGACAGCGATTTCAGCATACGCGCCGCGTCTTTGTTGTCGGTCGGCTTGCCGAAAATGACGCCGTCCAGCACGACTTCGGTGTCGGCCGAGAGCACGGGTCGCTCGGGGAGCTTGCGCTGCTGCATACGCGTCCATCCGGTGGCGACTTTCATTCGTGCCATGCGCTCGACGTAGTGCAGCGGAGGCTCCGCGTCTTTGGCGCCTTCGACGATGTCGCGCTCGCGCCCGGCCGCTTCGCGGAGCTTCAGCAGGTCGAAATCGACGCCGAGCTGGCGCAGAAGCTCTTGCCGGCGCGGGCTCCGCGATGCGAGATGGATGTGCGGTGCAGTCATTCGCCGTCCCCGAAATCGAATATTCATCACCAAATCTTGTTGAAGACTTCTACACGCGATGATACGGGTGGCCTGCAAGCAGGCTGACCGCCCGATACAGCTGTTCGGCCACGAGCACGCGGACCAGGCCATGCGGCAGCGTCATCGCCGACAGCGCGACGCGCGCCGCCGCGGTTTCGACGAGCCCGGGATCGAGGCCGTCGGCGCTGCCGATGACGAATGCCAGGTTCCTGCCCTCGGTCCGCCATTGTTGCAGGTTATCGGCGAGCTGGCGCGTCGTCCACAATTCGCCGCGCTCGTGGAGCGCGACGATCCGGCAGTCCGTAGCCGCCGCTCGAATCCGCACCGCTTCGGCGGTCAGCATCTGGGGGACGGTCTTGCCGCGATCGCGCGGCTCCGGTTTCAATTCGACGAGCTCGAGTGCGCAATCACGCGGCAAACGCTTTGCATACTCGTCGTAACCGGCGGCGACCCACGCCGGCATCCGGTGACCGAGCGCGATCAGGCGGAGCGTCATCGGCGTGATTCCGTAATTTTGTCGATCGCGGCGTATGGCCGGCGGATGCGATCATGCGGCGGCACGTACGGTCTTCGCGCGTCGTGCCGGCGGCGTCCACAATTCCTCGAGGTTGTAATACGTGCGCACCGCCGGTTGCATGACGTGCACGACGATGTCGCCGGCGTCGACCAACACCCATTCGCCGACGTCCTCGCCTTCGACGCCGACGATCGTCGCGCCGCCTTCCTTGAGCCGGTCACGGACGTGCAAAGCGAGCGCCTTCACCTGCCGCGCCGAATCGGCGCTGGCGATGATCAATGTGTCGTAGAGGCTGGTGAGCTTGCGGACGTCGAGGACTGCGATGTCGCGGGCCTTGATATCTTCGAGAGCGGTTACGGCGGTTTGCTGCAGTCGATTAAGTCGCATCCTGGGGGAGACTCGGGGCCCGGTAGAGCCGATTGTGGTCAATATAGGCCAAAACGCCGTCGGGGAGCAAACCGCGGACCGCGGCGATGCCGTCATTACCGCGCGCGAGCGCCGCGCGAATCGCCGTGGCCGAAATCGGTTGCGGCGTGACGTCTTGCCGAAAAATGGTGCCGGCGGGTCGCGCGCGCAGGAGCACAGGATCGGTGGTGACACGCGAATCCCATTCCGGCCGCAAACGCGGCGGCAACGACGGTTCGAGCATCACGCACGGGCGCGACGCGACGACCAGATGCGCGAGGCCGAAGAGATCGCGCCAGCGGTACCAGTCCGGCAGTCCTAAGAGCGCGTCGGCGCCGATGATCCACAAGAGCGGCCGTGCAACGTCCTCGGCGCGCAAATCCTCGAGCGTTCGCACCGTGTAGCTCTTGCCGGCGCGCCGCATTTCGCGCGGATCGACGATGAGGCGTGGATACTCGATCCGCGCAAGCTCCAGCATCGCGAGTCGATCGGCCGCACCCGCGTGCGGAGTGCCGCGATGCGGCGGGTCGCCGGCCGGAATGAGCCGCACCTCGGGCAGCGAGAGCGCGCGCTGGACGTCGTCGGCGAGCCGCAAATGACCGTAGTGGACCGGATCGAACGTGCCGCCCAGCAAGCCGAGCGGCGCGCCGGCCGCCGCGTGCTGACTATCCGCCATGGCCGCCGCGCGGCACGCCGGCGACCAGCGTTTCCGCATGGTCGATTTCCGCCTCGATGGCGCGGAGCGTCTGTTCGTTGATTACCTGCGAATCGCGCAATGCGTGCAGCTCGGCGCGCTCGGCACCAAGCGCCGCGAGGCGCAGACGCCGCTCTGTCGCCGCCAGGTTGTCGAGATCGGCACGGCGCGGTCCGTTCGCCGCGTGGCGGGAAAGTTTCGCTTCGTAGTCGGCGATCAGCCGGTTTGCGAACGCGATCTCCTCGGCGCGCTGCAACGCGGGCAGCGCGCTTCTGAGCGCATTCGACGCCGCCTGCGATACCGACAGTCGCGCCGCACGCTCTTCGCGGTCGGCGCCGCCGTCGGCGCGAAGCTTCAACATGCGAATCACGACCGGTAACGTGAGCCCATTGATCAACAGCGTGAGCACGATCGTCGAGGCGGCGAGAAATACGATCAAGTCGCGCGCGGGGAACGACGTGCCGTCGGCCTGCACGAACGGCAACGACAGCGCCGCCGCCAGCGTGACCGATCCGCGCAGGCCCGCCCAGCCCACCAGAAATATGGCGCGCGGATTGTGCCAACCCTCGCGCGCAAGGATGCGCCGCGACAGCATGAGCGGCAGGTAAGCGCCCGGATAGACCCAGAGGATGCGCAACACGGTGATCGTCGCGTAGAGCGCGAACGCGTACCCCGCGAGCTCGGGCCACGAGCGTTCGGTGAGGTTCGCGACGACGCTCCGTAGCTGCAGCCCCAACAGCAGGAAAGCGAGACTGTTGAACACGTACATCAGCATTTGCCATACCTCCCACGCGTGGCGCCGCGTCGCGACCGACAGATGCCGCGTATCGTGCCAGCCCGCATACAAGCCGGCCGTGACCGCGGCCAACACGCCCGAGACGTGAAGCCGCTCGGCGACGAGATAGGCCGCATAGGGCGTGAGGAGCGAGATGATTGTCTGGATCGTCGGATCGTCGACGCAGTAGCGGATAAGTCGAATCCGAATCGCGCCGATGACGGCGGCGACACCCG
>CATPAO010000090.1 GCA_955652025.1 Casimicrobiaceae bacterium | reverse complement strand
GCATCAGGACGTTCGGCGCGAGCAGGAGCTCCTGCGTCGACCAGTGCCCGCACACCACGGTGACGCCGGCGCTTGCGCGGGATTCGTGCAGGAACCACGCGCGATAGCCTTCCGGCGCATGGCGCGCGCCGCGCTTTTCGCGAAATTCGATCCGGCCGTCGGAAGTGCAAAAGCGCAACCGCGTGCACGCGTTGACGATCGCGCGCAGCCGATCGTCGCCGGCAAGATCGTCGCGCCACAGAGCGGGCAGGTCGCCATAGAGCGCGCCCAGGAATTCGGTCCTGCGCTCTCCCGCGAGCACGGTTTCGACTTCGCGCGACAGCGCCAACGCAAACGCCGGCGTCCACTGCGGCAGCAATCCCGCGTGCACCAGCAGCCGGCCGTCTTCCCGCACGACCAGCGGCCGTCGCGCCAGCCAATCGACCAGTTCGTCGCGATCGGGCGCGGCGAGAATCGCGTCGAGCGTATCGCCGCGATGCGGCTTGCGATGGCCGGCCGCGATCGTCAACAGATGAAAGTCGTGATTGCCGAGCACGCTGACCGCCGCGTCGCCGAGCGCGACGACTTCGCGCAGCACGGCGAGCGACTCGGGTCCGCGATTGACGAGATCGCCGACCAGCCACAGCCGATCGACAGCGCGCGAAAAGCCGATCGTGTCGAGCAGCTGACACAGCTCGGCGTGACAACCCTGGATGTCGCCGATCGCGTAATGTGCCATCAACAGGGAACGATGACCACGGAAGGGAAAAACCGACGCGCGTCAAGACTCGCGCCGGTGCGGGACTGATTGCTAGAATCCAAGACGATTCTAACAAACACGATGTCGTACCCGCTCAATCCATCGCAACGCGCCGCGGTACGCCATCTCGACGGCCCGCTGCTCGTGATCGCCGGCGCGGGCAGCGGCAAGACGCGCGTCATCACCGCGAAGATCGCGCATCTGGTCGATCAGGGCATCGATCCCGCGCGGATCCTCGCCGTCACGTTCACCAACAAGGCGGCGCGCGAGATGCGCGAGCGTGCGAAGTCACTGCTCGGCCGCGCCGATCAGGCCAACGCCGTTCCGATTTCCACGTTCCACGCGCTCGGCCTCGCGATCGTCCGGAGCGAGGCGCGCCTGCTGGGACTCCGGCCCGGCTTCTCCGTGCTCGATCCCTCGGATCTGGAGCCGATCGTCGCCGAGCTCCTGGCGACCGCCGACCGCGCATGTGCGCGCGCCGCGCAGTGGAAGATCAGCCGGTGGAAAAACGCGCTGACAACGCCAGGCGAGGCGCAGGCCGCCGCCGGCGACGGCGGCGAGGTGAAAGCCGCCCGAGCGTACGCGCAGTACGGCGCGACGCTGGCGGCGTATCAGGCGGTCGACTTCGATGATCTGATCGCGCTGCCCGCCGCTTTGTTCGATCGCGATTGCGACGCGGCCAAACGATGGCAGGCGCGCTACGCGCACGCGCTCGTCGACGAATATCAGGACACCAATCCGGTCCAATACCGGTTGTTTCGCCATCTCGTCGGCGACGCGACGCCGTTCACCGTCGTCGGCGACGACGATCAGGCGATCTACGGCTGGCGTGGCGCGTCGCTCGACATCCTGGCGCAATTGCCGCGCGACTATCCCGCGCTGACCGTGATCAAGCTCGAGCAAAACTACCGCTCGACAGCGCGGATTCTTCGCTCGGCGAATGCGTTGATCGGGCACAACCCGAAAGCGTTCGACAAGCGGCTGTGGAGCGAGCGGGGCCACGGCGATACGCTGCGAGTCGCGCCGGCCGCCGACGACGAAGCGGAGGCGGAGCTCGTCATCTCGCGCCTGCTCGCGCACAAGTTCGAGCGGCGCACGCGGTTCGCCGACTACGCGATCCTCTATCGCGGCAATCATCAGTCGCGCCCGTTTGAAACCGCGCTTCGCGCCGGCGCCGTGCCGTACGAGGTCTCGGGCGGGCAGTCGCTGTTCGATCGCGCCGAAATCAGGGACATCGTCGCGTACCTGCGGCTCCTTGCCAACGAGGACGACGATCCCGCATTCGTTCGCGCCGTCACGACGCCCAAGCGCGGCATCGGCACGACGACGCTGTCGCGCCTCTCGGAAGTCGGCGCGTTGCGGCGCGCGAGCCTCTTCGCGGCGGTGTTCGAGCCCGCGTTCGATGCCGCCACGCCGGTGCGACAACGCGAGACGCTGCGCGAATTCTGCGCGCTGATCAATCGTCTCTCCCATCGCGCGCCGCGCGAGCCGGCGGGACGGTTGCTGCGCGAGCTCGTGACCGCGATCGGTTATGACGACTGGCTCGTGGCGACGCTCGACAAGCGCGACGCTGAGGTCCGCTCGCAAAGCGTGCGCGAATTCGTCGACTGGCTGTCGCGCAAAGGCGAAGCCGACCGGCGCAACCTGCTCGAGCTGACGCAAATGATCGCGCTCATCACGCGCGGGGACGAGCGTGACGCGGACGGCGGCGATCGCGTGCGATTGTCGACGCTGCATGCCGCGAAGGGGCTCGAGTTCCGGCACGTTTTTCTGGTGGGACTCGAGGAAGGCGTGCTGCCACACCGTGAGGCGATCGACGCCGGCAATGTCGACGAGGAACGGCGACTCATGTATGTCGGCCTGACTCGCGCCGAGGAGACGGTCCACCTTTCGTATTGCCGCACCCGGAAGAGGGCCGGCGAGCGGATCGCCATGGCTCCGTCGCGCTTTATCGGCGAGCTGGCGCAGGAGGATCTGCGCCACGCCGACTCGCTGCGCACCGCCGACGAGGCCGCACACGAAAAGGCGCAGGGGGCGTCGCGGCTGAAGGCCTTGCGGGCGCTCGTGACGCGCTGATGCGGCGATCCGGTTACTACTTCGCTGCCGACACCATATAGTCGACGGCCGCTTTGACGTCGGCATCGGAGAGCGATGTGTAGCCGCCCTTGGGGGGCATCACGCCGGCCTTACCCTGGAATCCTTGAAGCGCGTGCGTATCGAGCGTATTGATTCCTTGGGCGATCCGCGGCGCCCACGCGGCTTTGTCGCCGAATTTCGGCGCGCCCGCGATGCCGGCGCCGTGGCACGCCGTGCAGGCGGAGTCGAATACCTTTTTCCCGTCCGATTTGGCCGGCGTCGCGGGACTGGTCGCAGCGGCAGCGGCGGGCGCGGGGCCCGGTGCCAGGGTGGACGCGGCGACAGTAGGAGCGGCGGCCGGCTCTTTCCATGTCGCTCCGGCCTGATTGGCCAGATAGACGACGGCGCGCTCGACTTCGGCGTCCGTGAGCTCGGGGTTGCCGCCTTTGGCGGGCATCGCGCCGGTCTTGCCTTGGAATCCGGCAATCGCGTGACCGACGACAGTTGCTTGGCCCTGCGCGAGGCGCGCGCGCCACGCGCCCTTGTCGCCGATTTTCGGTGCGCCGGCGAGACCGGTCTCATGGCATGTCTTGCAGACTTGGCCATACACGGCGTCACCGCTCTGATTCCCCTTGGGGGCGTTGGCGTCGGCGAGCGCCACGGTGCCCACCGCCTTAATACGCGAAAGTATCCGGGCGTCGCTTTCGTCCGCGCCCTGGCGGACGCCGGTGACCATTTGCGAAAGAAGCACGATCAGCAGGATCGGGACGACGAACGCCAGGACGACGACGACGATCAGCTGCTTCGGCGACTTGATCGGGGAGGTGTGCTGATCCGTTTTCTTCATGTTCGCGTCTTGGTCTTGATGGCGCGACCGCGCATGCGGCCAAACGAAAAATTATACCGTGGCGCGCAATCGCGATGGACGGTGGGCATGCCTAAACGATAAAATCAACGGTTACGCGCCCGTAGCTCAGTTGGATAGAGTATTGGTTTCCGAAGCCAAGGGTCACAGGTTCGAATCCTGTCGGGCGCGCCAATTCCTTCAAGCAGTTATCTCTGCACGGCACGGACAGTGTGTGCCTTCGTGCCCAAACCGTGCCCAATCCGTGCCCATTGGAAGTTTCTCAAAACGCGCTCGTTTTTGTTTTTGACGTTTGGTCACCGAGCCCACGCTTGTCAAAAGCAACTTTCGCAAACCGTTCTTGCTATCGTCTTGACGTTTGGGCGCCACGGCCAAGTTTGGACACAGTGTCTTTCGCATGACGGGCTCGCTATCGTTTGCGGCTTTTCGTCACCGTGCCCGCGCTTGCCTTCTTTGGGGCGCTGTCCGGTAGGTACTCGAAGAGATCGCCGACGTTGCAGTTGAACAGTCGGCACAATTGTTCAATGGATTCGATCTCTACACGAGTCGCAGTTT
>CATPAO010000089.1 GCA_955652025.1 Casimicrobiaceae bacterium | reverse complement strand
GGGCAGGCCGGCGCCAGCCGTGCTTTCGGGCATCGAGCCGGCGGCGGCAGCGGAGGCGATCGCGGCGAGCCTGTTGACCGGGCAGCGGCGCGCGGTGTTCCTCGGCAACTTGGCCGTACAGCACGCCAGCGCGTCGCAGCTCGCCGCGCTGGCGCAGGCGCTTGCCGAAATCACCGGCGCTACGCTGGGTGTGCTCACCGAGGCGGCGAACACGGTCGGCGGGTACGTCGCGCGCGCGGTTCCGCAGGGCGGCGGCAAGAACGCGCAAGCCATGCTGGCCGAGCCGCGAAAGGCGTACCTGCTCGTGCACGTGGAGCCCGAATTCGACTGCGCCAATCCGGTCGCGGCGCGCGCGGCGCTCGAAAAAGCGGAACTCGTCGTCGTGATGAGCCCGTTCAAGCACGGCACGGCGTACGCCGACGTGTTGCTCCCGGTCGCGCCATTCACCGAGACGTCGGGATCGTTCGTCAATTGCGAAGGACGGTTGCAAAGTTTCCGTGGCGTCGTGCCGCCGCAGGGCGAAACGCGACCCGGCTGGAAAGTGCTGCGCGTGCTCGGAACGATGTTCAATCTTCCGGGGTTCGACGCCGATACTTCGGAGGACATCCGTGACGCGCTGTTGGCCGACGCCGGTCCGCTCGCATCGCGACTCGACAATGCGACGCGGGTCGACATCGTGCGCCCGACCGAATCGGCCGCGCCGGTCGAGCGCGTTGCCGACGTGCCGATTTATTTCGCCGACGCGTTGGTGCGCCGCGCGGAGTCGCTGCAGCAGACGGCCGATGCGCGAGCGCCGCGCGCGCGGATGCACCGGAGCCTGCTCGACAAGCTCGGCATCGCCGAGGGCGCGCAGGTCAAGGTGAAGCAGGGACGCGGCGAAGCGGTGCTCGCCGCCTGGGTCGATTCTGCGGTGCCTCCCGGTGTCGTCCGTGTCGCGGCCGCGCATGCATCGACGTGCGGCCTCGAGGGCCTCTCCGGGCCAATCAGCGTCGAGCGCGCGTAGGGAACGCCGTGGCCGAGCAGCACGTACTCGACTTTTTCGCGTGGCTCTGGGGCTCGTATTGGGACCCGGTGTGGACATTCGTCGGTCCCGTGTGGCCGGGCGTCTGGACGCTCGCGAAAATTGTCGTCATCGCCGTGCCGCTAATCCTCTCGGTGGCGTATTTGACGCTGGCCGAGCGCAAGGTGATCGGCTGGATGCAGGTGCGCATCGGACCGAATCGGGTGGGCCCGCTCGGATTGTTGCAGCCTTTTGCCGACGTCTTCAAGCTCCTGTTCAAGGAAGTGATCGTTCCCACCGGCGCCAACCGGAAGCTGTTCCATCTCGCGCCGCTCCTGTCGCTCGGACCCGCGCTCGCCGCCTGGGCGGTCGTGCCGTTCGCCGACACGCTCGTGCTGTCCAACATCAACGCTGGCCTGCTCTACATCTTGGCGATGACGTCGATGGGTGTCTACGGGATCATCCTCGCCGGCTGGGCGTCCAACTCGAAATACGCGTTCTTGGGCGCCCTGCGCTCGGCGGCGCAGATCGTCAGTTACGAGATCGCGATGGGCTTCGCACTGGTCGGCGTGCTGATGGCCGCGAACAGCTTGAACCTGGGCGATATCGTCCGCGGCCAGGACGGCGGTGCCTCGCATTGGTACGTCTGGCCGCTGTTCCCGCTGTTCATCGTCTACCTGGTGTCGGGCATCGCGGAGACCAACCGCCATCCGTTCGACGTCGCCGAAGGCGAATCGGAGATCGTCGCCGGCTTCCACGTCGAGTACTCGGGCATCACGTTCGCGCTGTTCTTCCTGGCCGAGTACATGAACATGATCCTGGTCGCCGCGCTGGCGTCGACGTTGTTCCTGGGCGGCTGGCTGTCACCGTTCCCGATTCTCAACCATGCCGAGATCCTCGGCGTCCATCCGTTCGGCGACGGATTCGCGTGGCTCGGGCTCAAGATGTCGGCGGTGTTGTTCATGTTCCTTTGGGTGCGCGCGACGTTCCCCCGCTATCGCTACGACCAGATCATGCGACTCGGCTGGAAGGTGTTCATTCCGGTCACGCTGGTCTGGATCGTTTTCCTCGGCGCGATGATGCAGACGCGCTACGCGTACCTGTTCCACTGACGCCGACATGATCCAGCGCATCCGCGACTTTTTCGGCACGTGGCTTCTGATCGAGCTCCTCAAGGGGCTGTCGCTCACCGGCCGGCATATGTTCGCGCGCAAGGTGACCGTGCAGTTTCCCGAGGAAAAGACGCCGCAGAGCCCGCGCTTCCGCGGCCTTCACGCGCTCCGCCGCTATCCGAACGGCGAAGAGCGGTGCATCGCCTGCAAGCTGTGCGAGGCGGTCTGCCCGGCACTTGCGATCACGATCGAATCCGAGCAGCGCGCCGACGGCACGCGCCGCACGACACGCTACGACATCGATCTCACCAAATGCATTTTCTGCGGATTTTGCGAGGAGAGCTGCCCGGTCGATTCGATAGTCGAGACGCGAATCCTCGAATACCACGGCGAACGCCGCGGCGACCTGTATTACACGAAGGAGATGCTGCTCGCGGTCGGCGACCGCTACGAGGCGCAGATCGCGGCCGACCGGGCGGCGGATGCGAAGTATCGATGACATTCCAAACCTTCACCTTCTACGTCTTCGCCGCGATTCTGCTGTTTGCCGGCCTCCGCGTGATCACGACGCGCAACCCGGTCCAGGCGGCGCTGTGGCTCGTGCTGGCGTTCTTTACGGCGGCGGGAGTATGGCTGCTGTTGCAGGCGGAATTCCTCGCCATCACGCTTGTCCTCGTCTACGTCGGTGCCGTGATGGTGTTGTTCCTGTTCGTCGTGATGATGCTCGACGTCAATTTCGATCGGATGCGGGAGCACTTCAAGAGCTATGTGCCGGTCGGTGTCCTGGTGGGTGCGCTGGTGCTGTTCGAGATGGCGCTCGTGATCCTGTCGAGCACGATCGGCGGCCAGGACGCGCTGCCTCCGGCGCCGACCGGCAGCAACACGCAAGCGCTCGGGCGGCTGATCTACGTCGACTACGTGTATCCGTTCGAGGTCGCCGCCGTCGTGCTGCTGGTCGCGATCATCGCGGCGATCGCATTGACGCACCGCAAGCGCAGGGAAACCAAGCACCAGGATCCGGGCCAGCAGGTAAGGGTGCGGCGCGAAGACCGCGTCCGCCTCGTGCAGGTCCCGACGGAAAAACGCGAAGACTAAAGGCGAAGGACGACCGGCCGCCTCAAGAACGGCAGGGAGAAGAACATGTCATCGATTTTCACGGCGCCCACGCTGGCGCATTACCTCGTGCTGGGCGCGATCCTGTTCGCGATCAGCATCGCCGGCATCTTCCTCAATCGGCGCAACGTCATCATCATGCTGATGGCGATCGAGTTGATGCTGCTCGCCGTCAACCTGAACTTCATCGCGTTCTCGCGCTACCTGTCCGACATGTCGGGGCAGGTGTTCGTATTCTTCATTCTCACCGTGGCCGCCGCCGAATCGGCGATCGGGCTCGCGATTCTCGTGCTCCTGTTCCGCAACGTCGGCTCGATCGACGTCGAGGACATCGGCACGCTCAAGGGGTAGCGCGGCGTGAGTGAGAAGTCTCTCTATCTTCTTGTTCCGGTCGCGCCGCTCGTTGCGTCGATCGTCGTCGGGCTCTTTGGTCCACAGCTCGGCCGCGCAGTATCGCACTGGCTGTGCATACTCGGCGTCGCCATCGCGATGGTCGCCTCCTATGTCGTGTGGCGCGACGTCGGGGCCGGCCATGCGTTCAACGGCGACGTCTATACGTGGCTGCAGTCGGGCGGTCTCAAGCTCTCGATCGGCTTCCTGATCGACCCGCTGACCGCGACGATGATGCTCGTCGTCTCGTTCGTCTCGCTGATGGTGCACGTGTACACGATCGGCTACATGGCCGACGACCCCGGCTACACGCGCTTCTTCGCCTACATCTCGCTCTTCACGTTCTCGATGCTGATGCTCGTGATGAGCAACAACTTCCTCCAATTGTTCTTCGGCTGGGAGGCGGTGGGGCTCGTGTCATACCTGCTGATCGGGTTCTGGTATACACGGGAGAGCGCGATCTACGCGAACCTGAAGGCGTTCCTCGCCAATCGCGTCGGCGACTTCGGATTCGTGCTGGGCGTCGGTCTCGTGCTCGCGTATTTCGGCACGCTGGATTACGCACCTGTATTCGCAGCTGCGAAGAACTTCGAGGCGACGACGATCGTAGCGTGGGGCGGAACGACGTGGTCGCTGATGTCGGTGATCTGCATCTGCCTCTTCATCGGCGCGATGGGCAAGAGCGCGCAGGTGCCGTTGCACGTGTGGCTGCCCGATTCGATGGAAGGCCCGACGCCGATCTCCGCGCTGATCCACGCCGCAACGATGGTCACCGCGGGCATCTTCATGGTCGCGCGAATGAGTCCGCTGTTCGAGCTCTCCAACACGGCGCTCTCGTTCGTCACCGTCATCGGCGCCACGACGGCATTGTTCATGGCGTTTCTGGGCATCGTCCAGAACGACATCAAGCGCGTTATCGCGTACTCGACGCTGTCGCAGTTGGGCTACATGACGGTCGCGCTCGGCGTTTCCGCCTACTCGGCCGCAATCTTCCATTTGATGACGCATGCGTTCTTCAAGGCGCTTCTGTTCCTCGGCGCGGGATCGGTGATCATCGCGCTCCACCACGAGCAGGACCTGCGCAAGATGGGCGGGTTGTGGCGCTACATGCCGATCACCTGGATTACCGCGATCGTCGGGTCGTTGGCGCTCGCCGGCATTCCGCCTTTCGCCGGGTTCTTCTCCAAGGACGCGATCATCGAGGCGGTGCATCTGTCGACGATCCCGGGCCATAGCTACGCTTACTTTGCGGTGACCGCGGGCGTCTTTATCACGGCGTTCTACTCGTTCCGGATGCTGTTTCTGGCGTTCCACGGGACGCCGCGGTTCGACATCGCCGGACACCATGACGCCGCCGGTGACCAGCACGCGCGCGATGCCTCGTCGGCCGCCGGCGCGGAACCCGACGTTGAGGCGCATGAAGGCGGGCCACCGAAGGAGTCGCCGTGGGTGGTCACCGTGCCGCTGATCCTGCTGGCGATTCCGTCGGTCTATACCGGCTGGGTCTACATCGCGCCGATGCTGTTCGGCGATTACTTCGGATCGTCGATCGTCGTGCGCGAGCAGCACGCGGTGCTGCGGGAGCTTGGCACCGAGTGGCACGGCGTCGGCGCGTTCATCGAGCACGGTCTCGCGAGCGCGCCGTTCTGGCTCGCAATCGCGGGCATCGCGGCGGCGGCATATTGCTATTTGGTCGATCCCGCCTTGCCGGCGCGGATCGCGAAAATGGCCGGCGGACTGTATACGCTGCTCGACAACAAATACTACGTCGACAAGTTCAACGACTGGTTTTTTGCGGGCGGTGCGCGCGCGGTCGGCGGCATCGCGTCGAATGTCGGCGACCGGCGCGTGATCGACGGCTTTTTCGTCAACGGCGCGGCCCGTGCCGTCGGCTGGAGCGCCGCGCTGATGCGCCACATCCAGACCGGCTACATCTATCACTATGCATTCACGATGATTATCGGCGTGGTGGCGTTGCTGACTTGGTGGGCGGTACGCTAGCCGAGTCTCGGATGCCGCCTTTTCTCTCTCTTTCCATCTGGGTGCCGATCGTCACCGGTCTGCTGGCGCTCGCGGTCGGCCGCGACCGGGATGCTGCGACCGTACGCTGGATCTCGCTGGTCGGCGCCGTCGCCGGGTTGCTCGTCACGGTTCCGCTCTTCACACATTTCAACGTGTCGACCGGCGCCATGCAGTTCGTCGAGGTCAAGGAATGGATCCCGCGCTTCGACATTCACTACCATCTCGGCGTCGACGGGCTCTCCGTGCTGTTCATCCTGCTGAACAGCTTCGTCACCGTTCTCGTGATCTGGTCGGCCTGGGAGGTGATCACGACGCGCGTCGCGCAATATATGGCCGCGTTCCTGATCATGTCGGGACTGATCAACGGCGTGTTCGCGGCGCTCGACGGGATTCTGTTCTACGTGTTCTTCGAAGCGATGCTGATCCCGATGTACCTGATCATCGGCGTTTGGGGCGGGCCCAATCGCGTGTACGCCGCGGTCAAGTTCTTCCTCTACACGCTGATGGGCTCGCTCCTGATGCTGGTCGCGCTGATCTACCTCTACAGCATCTCCGACAGCTTCGAGATTCTCGACTGGTACAACGTGCCGCTGGCGCTGAAGACGCAGGTACTGCTGTTCATCGCGTTCTTCATGGCGTTCTCGGTCAAGGTCCCGATGTGGCCGGTGCACACGTGGCTGCCCGATGCCCACGTCGAGGCGCCGACCGGCGGCTCGGTCGTCCTGGCGGCGATCACGCTCAAGATCGGCGCATACGGCTTTGTGCGTTTCATCCTGCCCATCGTCCCCGACGCGTCGCGCTATCTGTCGGGATTCGTGATCACGCTGTCGCTGATCGCCGTCGTTTACATCGGCTTCGTCGCGCTCGTGCAGGCGGACATGAAAAAGCTGATCGCGTATTCGTCGATCTCGCACATGGGGTTCGTCACGCTCGGTTTTTTTCTCTTTAGCCAGCTCGGCGTCGAAGGTGGCCTGGCGCAGATGCTCTCGCACGGATTCGTGTCGGCGGCCTTATTCCTGTGCGTCGGTGTGATGTACGACCGGATGCACAGCCGGCTGATTGCCGATTACGGCGGCGTCGTCAACACGATGCCACAATTCGCGGCGTTCATGATGCTATTCGCGATGGCGAACGCGGGATTGCCGGCGACGTCCGGTTTCGTCGGAGAGTTGCTGGTGATCCTGGCGGCGGTCAAGGTGAATTTCTGGCTCGGCTTCCTGGCCGCGACGACGATGATCCTCGGCGCCGCGTACACGCTATGGATGTACAAACGGGTGATCTTCGGCGCGGTGGCCAACGCGCGCGTCGCCGCGTTATCCGACTTGAGCCGGCGCGAGTTTTGGCTACTCGCGGCGGTCGCGCTGGCCGTGCTGGCGATGGGTGTCTGGCCGAAGCCTTTGATCGACGTGATGCACGTCTCGGTCGCCGACCTGCTCGCACACGTCGCCAAATCCAAACTCTGACCGGCTTCAGGTCCGCCGATGACGCTGAATCTCCTCCCGGTGCTGCCCGAAGTGGTCGTTCTCTCGGCCGCCTCGCTGATCCTCGTCATCGACTTGTTCGTCGACGACGAGCACCGGCACGTCACCTATTGGTTGACGCAGCTCACGCTGCTGGTCGCGGCGTGCGTGACGTTCAAGACGATGGAGTTGGACGTCGGCAAGGCGTTTCACAACATGATCGTCGACGACATGCTCGCCGACTTTCTGCGGATCGCCACGTTCATCGCGGTGTCGCTGATGCTGTTCTATTCACGCAGCTATCTGACGGCGCGCGGTCTGTTCCGCGGCGAGACATTCGTGCTCGTGCTGTTCGCGCTCCTCGGCATGCAGGTGATGATCACGGGCAACAACTTCCTGACGCTCTACCTCGGCCTCGAGCTGCACTCGCTGTCGCTCTACGCGCTGGTCGCGCTGCAGCGCGAACGGTCGCAGGCGACCGAGGCGGCGATGAAATATTTCGTCCTCGGCGCGCTCGCGTCGGGGATATTGCTCTACGGCCTGTCGATGATTTACGGCGCGACCGGCTCGCTCGATGTGGACCTGGTCGCTCGAGCAGTGCTCGCCAAGCAGGGCAATTCGCTGCTGATGACGTTCGGGTTGGTGTTCGTCGTCTCGGGCATCGCCTTCAAGCTGGGCGCAGCGCCCTACCACATGTGGGTGCCCGACGTGTACGACGGGGCGCCCACGCCCATTACGCTCTTCATCGGCACGGCGCCCAAGCTCGCGGCGTTCGCGCTGACGTTGCGTCTCCTGTCCGGCGCGCTGCAGGGCATGGCGTTCGATTGGCAGGGGATGCTGATCGTCCTTTCGTTGCTGTCGATGGCGCTCGGCAACCTGATCGCGATCGCGCAGACGAACATCAAGCGGATGCTCGCCTACTCGACGATCGCGAGCATGGGCTTCATGCTGCTCGGCTTTCTCGCCGCTGATTTGAACGGCTTTTCCGCAGCGATGTTCTACACGATCGCTTACGTGTTCACCAGCCTGGCCTCCTTCGGCGTCGTGCTCCTCTTGTCGCGCGCGGGCTTCGAATGCGACCAACTCGACGATTTCAAGGGTCTGAACCAGCGCTCGCCGTGGTTCGCGTTCATCATGCTCCTCGTGATGTTCTCGCTGGCGGGCATCCCGCCCACGGTGGGCTTTTATGCGAAGTTCACCGTGATCGAGGCGGCGGTCAACGCAGGATTCGTCTGGCTGGCGGTGGTTGCCGTGGTCACGTCGCTGATCGGCGCGTTCTACTATCTGCGCATCGTCAAGTTGATGTACTTCGACGATCCGGTCGACCACGCGCCGCTCGAAACGCGCGTCGACGCGGAGGTGCTCCTATCGGCGAACGGGTTGCTGCTGCTATTGCTGGGAATCCTCCCGCAGCCGCTGATGGGGATTTGCGTCATCGCCTTGACGCAGTCGAACTTCCTGTAACGATTGAACGCCGCGCGGGCGGTGCCGGCGCTGTCGGCGTGCTAACATTCAACGGTCCATGCGGGTTCGCCATGCGCGTCGGCTTTTTCGTCACCTGTCTCGTCGATCTCATGCGTCCGTCGGTCGGATTCGCGGCGATCAACCTCCTTGAAGGCGGCGGCGCCGAAGTGTTCGTCCCGCCGACGCAAACCTGCTGCGGGCAACCCGCGTATAACTCGGGCGATCGCGCCGACGCGATCGCGCTGGCGCGCAAGGTCATCGAGGAATTCGACGGCTGCGATTACGTCGTCGTTCCGTCGGGCTCGTGCGGTGGCATGATCCGCACGCACTATGCGGACCTGTTCGCCGGCGACGCCGAGATGGGGGCCCGGGTCCTGCAACTCGCCGGCCGGACGTATGAGCTCACCGACTTCCTGGTCAACGTGCTGAAAGTCGCGAAGCCGCCTGGAGGCTATGCCGGCACGATCACCTACCATGACAGCTGCGCGGGTTTGCGCGAAATGGGTGTGAAGGCGCAGCCGCGTGCGCTGCTGGCGGCCATGCCCGGCGTACGGCTCAACGAAATGGCCGAGTGCGAGACCTGCTGCGGATTCGGCGGCATGTTTTCGATCAAGTTCGGAGAGATTTCAGCGCGCCTCGCCGACAACAAGTGCGGTCACATCGCGGCGAGCGGCGCCGACGCCGTCGTGCTGGGCGACCTGGGCTGCATGCTGAATATCGAGGGCCGCCTACGTCGCCGCGGTGACGCGAAGACCCGTGTGCTGCACGTCGCCGAAGTGCTGGCCGGCGGGCCCGAGATCGAAACCGGCGCCCCAGCGCGTCGGGCTTGACGACATGCAAGTCGCATCGATGCACTTCAAGGCGCGCGCGAACGAGAGTCTGCGCAACCCGCAGCTGCAGCGCAACCTCACGAAATTCCAAGGCAAGTTCGTGCCGCTGCGCAAGAAGGCGCTCGTCGAATTGGACGACGTCGAGGGCACTCGCGAGGCCGCCCGCGTGATCCGGCAACGCGCGCTCGACGATCTCGACACCTGGCTTCAGATTTTCGAGCGCAACGCCGAAGCGCGAGGCGCGACCGTGCTATGGGCCGAAACCGGTGCCGACATCAATCGCCTCGTGCTGGCGATCGCCGCGCGCCACGGCGTCAAGAAGATCATCAAGTCGAAGTCGATGGTGTCGGAAGAGTCGGCGCTCGACCACGCAATCGAAGCGGCCGGGCTCACCGTCGTCGAGACCGACCTGGGCGAGTACATTCTGCAGATCAACGACTACGAGCCGCCATCGCACATCATCGGCCCCGCGTTGCACAAATCGAAGGAAGAGGTCGCGGAACTGTTTCACCGCGAGCACAAGACGCCCAAAAAGGACGCTATCCAGGATCTATGCATGGAGGCGCGCAGCGTGCTGCGCCAGCACTACTTGACGGCGGACATGGGGATCACCGGGGGCAATTTCTTCGTCGCCGAGACGGGCTCGGTCGTGCTCGTCACCAACGAATGCAACGCAACGCTGACGACGACGCTACCCAACGTGCACGTCGCGATTTCCGGCATCGAGAAGATCGTCCCCACACTGGAAGACGTCGCGACGCTGATGCGGCTCTTGCCGCGCTCGGCGACCGGCCAATCGATCTCCAACTACGTCGACATCCTGTCCGGAACCAAGGCCGAAGGCGAGTTTCACGGTGCTGAACACATGTACTTCATCCTGGTCGACAGCGGTCGCACTGCGGTGCTCGGCAGCGATGTGCGCGAGGCGCTCAGCTGTATCCGCTGCGGCGCATGCATGAATCACTGTCCGGTCTATCAAAGCATCGGCGGCCATTCGTATGGCTGGGTGTATCCGGGACCCATCGGCTCGATCCTGACGCCGATGTACGTCGGGCTCGAAAATGCGCTCGATTTACCCCAAGCGTCGACACTATGCAATCAATGCGGCGTCGTGTGTCCGGTGAAGATTCCGCTCCCCGATCTCCAACGCAAGCTGCGCGAGCAGGAGTGGAGCCGCGGCCTGCGTCCGTGGAGCGAGCGTGCGGGGCTTCGCGTCTGGTCGTGGCTGGCGCGACGACCGCGGCTCTACGGCGCGGCGTCGAAACTGGGCGTGCGCGTCTTGCGCGGCCTGGCGCGGCAAGACGGCATGCTGTCGCGGCTGCCGTTCGGCGCAGGCTGGACCGGCGAACGCGACATGCCGGCGCCGGCGGGACGGACGTTTCGCGAGCTCTATCGGCAACGCACACGCGGAGGTGTCTTTCGATGAGCGCACCACACGCGGGTGCATTGACGGTGCCGCGGCTGTCGCGGCGAGCCGAGTCGCTCGGGACCGAGAACGCATTCGTCGTCTTGGCCGAGGTCAACGCGCTGCAAAAGGAGGGACGCGATATCGTTTCGTTTTGCATCGGCCAGCCGGACTTTCCGACGTCGCGTTACGTGCAGGAAGCCGCGATCGTCGCGATTAAGAGCGGCAAGCACGGCTACACGCCGTCGGCTGGAATCGACGAGTTGCGCGCGGCGGCGGCAGCCGATCTCGGCGCACGGCGCGGCCTCGATATCCGGCCCGAAGACGTCGTCGTCGGTGCGGGCGCGAAGCCCTTCATCGCCTACACGATCGCGTCGGTCACCGACTACGGCGCCGGCGACGAAGTGATCTATCCGGTCCCCGGCTTTCCGATCTACGAATCGCAAATCGTCGCCAACGGCGCCGTGCCAGTGCCGATCTATCTGCGCGAGGCGCGCGGCTTCGCGTTCGATCCCGCCGAGCTCGAATCGAAGATCACGCCGCAAACGCGGCTCCTCATTCTCAACTCGCCGCAGAATCCGACCGGCGGGCTGCTGCACGCCGGGGACCTGGACGCGATCGCCGAGATCCTGCGCGCCCATCCGCACGTATGGGTGTTCGCGGACGAGATCTATTCGCGATTGGTCTACGACGGTCACTTCGAGTCGCTCGCTTCGCGTTCGGGCCTCGTCGAACGGACGGTGATCAGCGACGGCGCGTCGAAAACCTGGGCGATGACCGGCTGGCGGATCGGTTACGTCGCCAATCGAACGCTAGCTCCGGTCTTCACGCGCTGGATCACCAACACCGAATCGTGCGCATCGCAGATCTCGCAATGGGCGGCGGTCGCGGCGATCACCGGCCCGCAGGAGACCGCCAACATGATGCGGGAGCGTTTCCTCGAGCGCCGCGACGTGATCGTGCGGCTGTTGAACGAGGTACCTGGCGTCGAGTGCGCGACGCCTGGTGGAGCGTTCTACGCCTGGCCGAACGTCACCGAGGCGTGCAAGATGATGGGCGCGGCGGACTCGGAGACTTTTCGCAAGCGGCTCCTGCACGAGGCGGGTGTCGCCGTCCTGGCCGACGTCCATTTCGGCCGGCGCGTGCCGGGCGAAGGCCAACACGTTCGCTTCTCGTACGCGGCGTCGAAGGAGGCGATCGAGAGCGGTGTTACCCGCATGTCCGATTTCATCCGCCGCAACATCAAGTGATCGACGCGCTGTCGGACAATCGCCGGTCGCGCGAAGCAATTCTCCGCCGCGTGCGCAAGGCGCTCGGGCGCGATGCCGCCGATCTCCGTGCCGGCGCCGGAGCCCTTGCGTTCATCGGCGCGCACGCGATGGGCCCGCGCCCATCACTGCCGGCCGACCTGGTCGCGCGATTCATCGAGCGAGCGGCGGACATGGCGAGCACGGTGGAGCGCATCGGCGCGAAGGCCGACGTTCCAGTCGCGGTCACTCGTTATCTGGAAGCACTGCAATTGCCGCCGGAGCTCGCCGATCAGAAAACCCGCGCCGGCGTCTGTTGGCCCGAATTCGGCGCGTTAGATTGGGCCGGCGCGGGACTCGCCATCGAGGCGCGGCCGACCGTGGGTGACGACCGGCTCGGCATCAGCGGCTCGTTTTGCGCGATCGCCGAGACCGGCACGCTCGTCATGATCACCGCTCCCGACGCGCCGACGGCGACGGCAATGCTCCCGGACACGCACGTCGCGGTCGTGCGCGAAAACCGCATCGTAGCGGGGATGGAAGAGGCGTTCGCACTGATCCGCGCGGAGTGCGCCCGAATACCGCGCGCCGTCCACCTGATTTCGGGACCATCGCGCACCGGCGACATCGAGCAGACGATCGTCCTGGGCGCGCACGGCCCCTTCCGCCTGCACATCCTGCTGACGCCTTAGCGCCACTGAATCGCTGGCTGCAACACGGTTCACGGTGCCGGCAAAGACACCGAACGCGGCGGCGAAAAGCTCCAGAAGGAATCGCAGGAGCACAAGACCTATTGACGCACCTATTTGCTGTCCGCAGAACAGTCGCGTGCCGTGGGACGCGGCGCGACAGCTGTTTCCACACTGTGCCGACTGACGCCTCCGCGCTTGCGGTCGCAGAATTGATTCCTGCGTTGCCTGAGGCTCCCGTGCCTGGCGTCGGGCGGAGAGCGGAGAGTACCGATCGCGGCACGGAGGCGGCTTTGAGGTGACGCTTCGGGCCGCGCCTCGGAACGACCCATAGGAGGTTCAGATGCTGCACTGTGCGCTCGTGTTTTTCATTGTTGCGAGTATCGCGGCAGTCTTCGGATTTACCGGGATCGCGATGGGCGCCGCCGCAATCGCGAAGATCCTATTCTTCATTTTCCTGGTGTTGTTCGTCGTATCGTTGGTGGCTGGGCTGATCCGGCCCATAATGACGGAGACACGAAGCGACGGCCCGACTTGGATCCGTCGGGCCTCGCCTCGCGCGCTGTTACTGGGGCAGAAGTCGACCTGATCGCGAAGGAAATTGAACTGATGTTCACGCTACCTTCGCTTCCGTATTCCGAAGACGCGCTCGAGCCTCGATCAGACGGCGAACACCGACACCAGTAGCAGCAGCGGCACGAGCAGGGCCGCCGCATAGGTGAAATAGGCGAAGAAGCTCGGCATCGACACCTCACGATCCTCAGCGATCGCCTTGATCATGAAATTCGGCGCGTTGCCGATATAGGTGAGCGCGCCGAAGTACACCGCTGCCATCGAGATCGCCTTCAGCGTCGCCGCAAGCGGCACCATCAGGGCCTGCGGATCGCCGCCGGCGAGATTGAAGAACACGAGATACGTCGGCGCATTGTCGAGGAACGCCGACAGCACGCCGGTGATCCAGAACAGCGACCTGTTGTCGAGCGTGCCATCCGCCGCGCGCACGAATGTCGTCAGCGAGCTCAGCGCACCGTCGCGTCCTGCGGCGAGGATCGTGATCACCGGAAGGATCGTGACGAAAATGCCGGCGAAGATCTTCGCGACCTCGACGATCGGTTCCCAGTGGAATGCGTTGTGTTTACGGATTTCCTTCGATGTGATCGAGAGGGATATCAGTGCGAGCACGATCAGCAGGACGTCGCGCAATACGTTCGGCAACTCGAGCAGCGTGCCGAGGACAGCGAACGTGACGCCAGGCTTCCACAGGCCCGACATCAGCACGGCGCCGATCACTGCCGCCAGCAGCAGAAAATTCGGCGTTCCCTCGATGCCGATGCGCATTCGATGCTCGTGCTCGGCGATCCACTCGGGCTCGCGCCGGAACAGCCCGTGGTCCAGGCCGTAGAAGATCACGAGTAACGCAAGCGAGAGCATCAGCGTCGGCCACAACAGCGCGCGCGTCGTCCAGAAGAAATCGACGCCCTTGAGAAAGCCGATGAACAACGGCGGATCGCCGAGCGGCGACAACGCCCCGCCGACATTACCGACCAGGACGATGAAGAACACGACGGCGTGCACGCGGTATTTACGGCCCTCGTTCGCAGTCAAGAGCGGGCGGATCAACAGCATCGCCGCACCGGTCGTGCCCATGAGGCTGGCGAGGACGGTGCCGAGCGCGATGATTCCCGTGTTGAGCGCGGGCGTGGCGCGGAACTGGCCGCGCACGCAAATGCCGCCGGCGATCGTGAACAGCGCGAACAGGATGATCACGAACGGCAGATACTCGAGCAGCAGCACGTGGACGACTTCGTGCAGCGCATGGCTCGCCCCGAACGCGTATGCGAACGGGATCAGAAAGGCGAGGGCCCAGGCGGCCGCGAACTTGCCGTAGTGCGCATGCCAGAAATGCGAGGCGATCAGCGGAATGACCGCGATCGACACTAGTAGGCCGGCAAACGGAAGCCCCCACCACAGCGACAGATCGGCGCCTGCTGGTACCACGCGGAATAGCTTACCGAACGGCCGATCGGGCCGCGGAGTCGGAGGATCGCCTCTAGTCCCCGAATTCGTCGAGGATCGATTGCACGCGCGTGCCGTCGGCCAGGAATGCGTCGACGCAGCGCGGATCGAAATGGCGGCCGCGCTGGCTCTTCAGGTACTCGACGCCTTCCTCGAGCGGCCACGCCTTCTTGTACGGTCGTTCGGAGACGAGCGCGTCGAACACGTCGGCCACCGCCACGACGCGCGCGACCAGCGGAATGTCTTCGGCGTGCAGGCCGTTCGGATAGCCGGAGCCGTCGTATTTCTCGTGATGGCCGAGCGCGATGATCGCGCCCATTGACAGGTACTTGGATGGGCTGCCCTTGAGAATGTCGTAGCCGATGCGCGGGTGCGTCTTCATCACGTCCTGCTCTTCGCGCGTCAGCGGTCCTTCCTTCAGCAGTATCGAGTCCGGGATGCCGATCTTGCCGATGTCGTGCATCGGCGCGGCGATTTCCAGCACGTGCACGGTCTCGGCGCCGAGTCCCAGGTTCTGTCCGGTCAGCGCGGAATATTTCGCCATCCGCATCAGGTGATTGCCGGTCGTCTTGTCGCGGAACTCGCCGGCCTTGGCGAGCTTCGCCAGCGTTTCGAGTTCGCGCTCGTGAATCTCCGCGACCGACTTGTCGACCTGGTACTGCAGCACTCGCGCCTGGTCCGACAGCACGATCTTGTGGCGGCGCAATTCCAGCAGGTTGGCGCATCGGGCGCGCGTTTCGTGGTCGTCGAGCGGCTTGATCAGGAAGTCGGTGGCGCCGGCCTCGAGCGCGTCGTAGCGGATCTTGCGGTCGTCGACGACGGTGATGACGACGATTGGGACGTCGACGCAATGGGGAAGGGCACGCAACTGCTTGACGAGCTCGATGCCGTCGAACTCCGGCAGCTTGTAGTCGGTCAGGACGATGTCGACACGGTTGTTCCGCGCGTACTCGAGCGCGCGCGAGGGCGTGTCGAACAATTCGAGGTTCAGCTTGCCGTCGATCTGCCGGACGATTTCGGCCAGCAGCAATCGGCTGGAGAACAAGTCGTCGACGATCAGGACGGTGTTGCGCTGGGCGCGCGCGAACGCGAGCTCGGAGACGACGCCCGAGGCGGCAGGTCGAAGCTGTACGGCTGACATAGGTAGGTCCCCCTAAATTGCTTGGCGCCTATATTGCTGCATCAGATCAAGCAAAAACGGTGCCGCGTGCCCGGCCTCGGACGACGGATTCTTGTATGGGACAGGTTAGCACAACACCGGCGTGTGCGTGACCACGCCGCGGACGTTGAAGGAGCTGCGCCGACGGACGTTTTAAGGGGGCGGCCGAGAAGGTTCGAACTTTCGATCCATTCCCCCATCCGGTGGTTGCAAGCGCGATGAGCCTTTAGTTATCAATGCACTACACCAAATCAGATCGCCATCGCGATTCTGTTCGGGGCGGGGATCAGGTTTAGGGGCCAATTCGCGTGGGCTTTGGAAGGCCGGGTTCGAGCCTCGCTTCCTTCGGTTCGAATCCGCGCAAGTCATCCGCCGGTGCTGCCACGGACGCAAGCCGGCGTCGACGCGCAAGTCATCGAGTCTAACCGCGCGCCGCTTCGCGTCCGAAAGCGCTTTTGGGCGCGGACCGCGGAGCAGGGGCGCCGCGGCCTAAGCCCGTAGCCAGGTCTGGCTAATGAACGCAGTACGAAGAAGCGTTGGGGCCGGTGAAGAGATTGCACTGTTTGCCGCGCAGTGAACGCCAGCGTTGGTATTGAGGCGCCTTGGCGGGATCGGGATCCTCGATGCCGCGTAGCCGGAAATTCATCCAGTCGATGTTACGCTGGCCGCAATAGCACGACGCCAACGCTGATCTTCGTCGGCAATGCCGAAATGGGCGCCGTGCTCGGTTTGTCGATGGACGTGTTGTTCACGACGCTGCGCAAGAACAATGTGCCGGCGCGCATGCTGCGCTACATGGCCGAAGGACATGGGTCCGGCTCGGCCGCATCGGCCATGCACAAGACCGAGGAAATGAAGAAATGGCTGGAGACATATCTGAAGGGGCGATGATCGCTTGACCGCAGAATGGAGGCGGTGAAAGCGGTCAATCGGGGCGCCAATCACGTCAGCCCGTGAAGCGCTGCCGCGGCTAACTCGCAGGGCTGATTTATCATGCACAATCCACAACCGTCGTTTCAGCCATTGGATCGATTCGATGATCCGATTCCTCAGCATAGCGTTCGCTGCCGTGCTCGCGCTTCCCGTCGCGTCCGCCGAGACGGTGCAGCTTGCTGCCGCCGACGGCGTTAAGGTGTTCGGCGAGGTCTGGCGCGCCGCCGGCACGAAGCCTCCGATAATCGTCGCTTTCCATCAGGCCGAATCGAGCAGCGCCGAATATGCACCTATCGTGCCGCGCCTTGTGCGGGCCGGCTTCACCGTACTCGCGATCGACCAGCGTTCGGGCGACGGCGCCTTTGGTGGAACCAACCGCACTGCTGCCGAGCTGGGCCGGGAGGCGACCTACGAAGAGGCGTTGCCTGATCTCGAGGCGGCACTTGCGTGGGCCAAGGCCAATGCCAACGGCGCCCCCGTGGTGGTCTGGGGCTCTAGCTATTCGGCCGCGCTTGTCTTCCTGCTGGCGGCCAGGCACCCGGGTGACGTGAACGGTGTTATCGCCTTTTCGCCCGGCGAGTACTTGGCGAATAAGACTGCGGTCCGCGATGCTGCGCGCAAAGTCGAAGTGCCCGTCTACATTGACCAGGCAGTAGGTGTCGACGAGGTCGGCCAATCCGCGGCGATCCTGCAAGCGGTGAAGAGCGCCGACAAGCAGCAATTGCAATCGCGGTCGAAATCGACGCACGGTTCATCCACGCTGCGCGCCGATGCCAACCCGGCCGGCGCCGAGACCCACTGGATTGCGGTACTGAGATTTCTCAAGCGGTTCACGCCGGCTTGATGAACCGCATGACTCTCAAGACTAGCGGGGCTGCCTCCGTTGCGCCGGCGGACGCCGCGGCTGACCCCGGCGCGCCGGCAAACGACTCCGTAACCGCGTTTCGGCAAGTGGTTCTCGACAAGCTCACCTACATGGTTGGCAAGGATCGCCGCCATGCACAAGACCACGACTGGTTCGTCGCGACGGCGCTCGCGGTGCGCGACCGCGTTGTCGATCGGTGGATAGAGGCGACCCGCCGGACTTACCGCGACGGACGCAAGCGGGTGTATTACTTCTCGCTCGAGTTCCTGATCGGGCGCCTGCTGTTCGACGCGCTCGGCAATCTCGGCATTACCGCCACGGCGCGCGAGGCGCTTCGCGGCTTTGGTGTGGATCTCGACCGGTTGCGAAAACTCGAGCCTGACGCCGCGCTCGGCAACGGCGGCCTCGGCCGGCTTGCCGCCTGCTTCATGGAAAGCATGGCGTCGCTCGGCATCCCCGCCCACGGCTATGGCATCCGCTACGACTATGGCATCTTCCGGCAGGCCCTCAAAGACGGCTGGCAAGTCGAACTTCCCGAAGACTGGCTCTCCTCCGGCAACCCGTGGGAATTCGAGCGGCCGGAGGTCACCTACATGATCGGCTTCGGCGGCACGGTCGACACGCTCCAGGACGACGGTGCGACGCGCTACGTATGGAATCCGGCGGAGAGGGTCAACGCGGTGGCGTTCGACACGCCGCTTGTCGGCTGGCGCGGCCGCCACGTCAATTCGCTGCGGCTATGGTCGGCGCGGGCGACGAACCCGCTGCGACTCGAGGACTTCAACCGCGGCGATCATGTCGGAGCACTGGCCGACCGGGTGCGGCTCGAAGCGATTTCGCGCGTTCTCTACCCTAGCGATCAAACGGCCGCCGGCCACGAGCTGCGACTGCGCCAGGAGTTCTTCTTTGCTTCGGCGTCGCTGCAAGACCTGCTTCGCCGGCACAAGGCGCAACACGGCGAGCTTTCCTCGCTCGCCGACCACGTTTCGATCCAGTTGAACGACACTCATCCGGCCATCGCGGTGCCCGAATTGATGCGGTTGCTGATCGATAGCCACAAGATGCCGTGGGAGCTCGCCTGGAACATCACGACGTCCGTGTTCAATTACACGAACCACACGTTGCTGCCGGAAGCACTCGAATCCTGGCCGGTGTCGCTGATGGAGAACCTGCTTCCGCGGCACATGCAGATCATCTACCTCATGAACGCTCTGCATCTCGACCGCCAGCGCGACGGCGGACGGACCGACGACGCGTTCCTCGCGTCGATTTCGCTCGTGGGGGAGGACCATAGCCGCGCGGTGCGGATGGGGCATCTCGCGTTTCTCGGTTCGCGCCGAGTCAATGGCGTCTCGGCGTTGCATACCGAGCTCATGCGGCAGACCGTCTTTCGCGACTTGAATTCGATCTATCCCGAGCGCATCGTCAACGAGACCAACGGAATCACGTTCCGCCGCTGGCTCCACCAGGCGAATCCCGGCCTGACCGAGCTCATCGTGGACGCCGTTGGACCGCAGGTCCTCGATGATGCCGCGCTCCTCGAGGCGCTCGTACCCTTTGCCGACGATGCCGCCTTCTGCGGGCGCTTCGAAGCCGTGCGCCGCATGAACAAGGTCGGCTTGGCGCGACTCGTCGCCGAGCGTGTCGGCGTAGGCATCGATCCCGATGCGCTGTTCGACGTCCATATCAAGCGTATCCACGAGTACAAGCGGCAGCTCCTGAACATCCTCGAGACCATTGCGCTATTCAATGCTATGCGCGCGCAGCCGACGCTCGGTTGGGTCCCGCGGGTGAAGATCTTCGCCGGCAAGGCTGCAGCGAGTTACCGCCAGGCAAAGCTCATCATCAAGCTCGCGAACGACGTCGCACGCATCGTCAATCGCGACCCCGTGGTGCACGGACGGCTCGAGGTCGTGTTTCTGCCGAACTACAACGTGAGCCTTGCCGAAGCAATCATTCCGGCGGCAGATGTCTCCGAACAGATCTCGACCGCGGGAATGGAAGCCTCGGGCACGGGCAACATGAAGCTCGCGCTCAACGGCGCCGTCACCGTCGGAACGCTGGACGGCGCCAACATCGAAATCCGAGAACGCGTGGGCGCCGAGAACATCCTGATCTTCGGCCTGACTGCCAACGAGGTCGCCGAGCGGCGCCGCGCCGGGATCGATGCGGCCGCGACCATAGCCGCATCGCCCAGGCTCGCGGAGGTGCTCGACGCCGTCGCCACCGGCGTGTTCTCGCCGGACGATCGAAACCGCTATCGCGGTCTCATCGATGACATCCGGCATCACGACTATTTCATGGTGACTGCCGATTTCGACGCCTACTGGTCCACGCAGCGCGCGATCGACGCGCTCTGGCAGGATCGCAGCACATGGTGGCGCCGGGCGGTCCTCAATACCGCGCGAATGGGCTGGTTCTCAGCCGATCGGGCGATACTCGACTATGCGCGCGACATCTGGCGGGCGGAGCCGGGTGTGCGCTGAATCCCTACCGATGGGAGGAGGCATTACTCGACGCGGACATCGTGCGTCGATCTATCGCAGATGATGCAAGTCCTGTCCAAGCATCTCGGGTGTAATCAGCGTCACGCCGCGCTCGGTGACGAAGAAACGCCCGCGATCCTCCGCTGGATCGACGCCGGCTTCGAACCCTGCCGGGAGGGTGCAGTACCTGTCGACGACGCAGTTCTTGAGCACGACGTTACGATGCACCTCAACATCGGGCAGGACGACTGAATCTTCGATGTTGCAATAGCTGTGCACGCGTACGTTGGAGAACAACAGCGAGCGTCGCACCGAGGAGCCGCTGACGATGCAGCCGCCGGATACGAGCGAGTCGAACGCCGCGCCAGTCCGCTCAGCCGTCTCGAACACGAACTTGGCTGGCGGAAGCTGCTCCTGGTAGCTCCAGATGGGCCAGTGCTCGTCGTACAGATTCAGATCCGGCGTGACGCGCGTGAGGTCCAGATTCGCTTCCCAATACGCATCGATCGTACCGACGTCGCGCCAGTACGGCCGGCCTTCGACCATGTTGACGCACGAGTCGGCGAAGCGATGCGCAAATACGCGATGGCCATGAGCGATCAGGTGCGGAATCACGTCCCTGCCGAAGTCATGGTTCGACCCGGAATCGTCGGCGTCGCGGATCAGCTCCTCGTAGAGGAACGACGCGTTGAAGACGTAGATTCCCATGCTGGCGAGTGCGATGTCCCGGCGTCCCGGTGCCGGTTTCGGCTGTGCAGGCTTTTCTTCGAAATCGACGATGCGAGCTTCGTTGTCGAGCGCCATCACGCCGTATTCCGTTGCTACGCCGATCGGGACTTCGACGCAGCCGATCGACACGTCGGCATCTCGGCCCACATGCTCGGCGAGGAGCCGCGCGTAGTCCATTTTGTAAACGTGATCTCCCGCGAGGATCAAGACGTACTCCGGCGCGTGGCGGCGCAGGATATCGAGGTTTTGGTAAACCGCGTCCGCGGTGCCTTTGTACCAGTCGACGGTGACGCGTTGCTGTGCCGGCAGCAACTCGACGAACTCGCGGAATCGACCATCGAGGAAGCTCCAGCCGCGTTGCACGTGGCGGATCAGGCTCTGCGCCTTGTACTGGGTGCAGATGCCGATCCGGCGCACGCCCGAGTTCACGCAGTTGGAGAGCGAAAAATCGATGATGCGAGACTTGCCGCCGAATGGCACGGCGGGCTTCGCGCGCCAGGCGGTCAGGGGTCCGAGGCGGCTGCCGCGGCCGCCCGCCAGCACGATCGCGAGGGCGTCCCGCGCGAGCTGCGACATGAGCAAGCCCTGCGGATCGCGCTTGGCCGGACCATAGCCGAGTTGCATGGATTCTTGATCGATGGTCATCGCTCATTGATCCAATGCCTTCGTCGCATGCTACATGTGACGAAGCGCAGCCCGCCGAGGGTGGGACGCCCCAACGCGTCGGCGCCCGCATAAGATGCATGTAGGCTAGCATGGCTCGGCGCCCGATTGGTGATCCGTTATATTGAAGCAAGGCCGGCGCCGACCGAGATCAAACACGCGCTTTCGCGCCGCCAGCGATCAAACAGTTCGACGTTGTCCCTTGCCTCCGCTTCGCATCCTCTACGCAACGCCGGAATGTGCGCCACTCGTAAAGACCGGCGGTCTCGGCGACGTCGCAAGCGCACTTCCCATCGCGCTGCGGCAGATCGGGCTCGATGCGCGCGTGATCCTGCCCGGGTACCCCGCGGTGCTCGCAGCGCTGGCCGGCGCGCGCAACGCGGCGCGAATCGACGCCATCGCGCGGCTCCCCGTTGCGCGCCTGCTCGAGGCCGAGTTGCCCCGAGGCGTTCCGGCATGGGTCGTCGATTGTCCTCCGCTCTACGATCGCGACGGCGGTCCTTACCAGGATGCCGGCGGCGCCGATTGGGAAGACAATCCGCTGCGGTTTGGCCTGCTCGCGCGCGTTGCGGCGCTGCTCGCTGCGCGGCGGAGCCCCGTCGCCTGGCGGGCGCAGCTCGTTCACGCGAACGACTGGCAAACCGGACTTGCACCGGCTTATGCCGCGCTCGACTACGACGGCGCAACGCCCAGCATCATCACGATCCACAACCTTGCGTTCCAGGGCATCGTCGCGCCGCATTGGGCCGCCGATCTCGGGTTGCCCGCCGCGAGCTTTGCGGTCGACGGCGTTGAATATCATGGCCGCGTTTCATTCCTCAAAGCCGGGCTCTTTTACGCAAACGCGATCACGACAGTGAGCCCGACCTACGCCGAAGAGATCCAGCGCGAGGCGATGGGTATGGGGATGCACGGACTTCTCGCGGCCCGGCGCGATAGGCTCACGGGGATCCTGAACGGCATCGACACGGCAGTGTGGGATCCCGCGAACGATGCATTGATCCCTGAGCGATACGATGCGACGACGCTGGAGCGCAAGGCTGCCAACAAGCGAGCACTGCAGATTCGCTTCGGACTCGAGCCGGTTCGCGGCATTCCGTTGCTAGGGGCGGTGACCCGGCTGACCGCGCAGAAGGGGCTCGATCTTCTGCTCGATATCGCGGACGCTGTCCTTGCGCTGCCGGCCCAGATCGTCATCGTTGCGACGGGGGACAAGGCCCTCGAACAGCGCCTCCTCGCACTTACGGCTGCCCGTCCGGGACGCCTGGCGAGCCTCATCGGCTTCGACGAAACGCTCGCGCACCTCGTCGAGGGCGGTGCAGATGCTTTCGTGATGCCGTCCCGGTTCGAGCCCTGCGGCTTGAACCAGATGTACAGCCAGCGGTACGGCACGCCGCCAATCGTCCACGCGACCGGCGGATTGGTCGATTCGGTCGTCGATTGCACACCGCAGTCCTTTGCCGACGGCACGGCGACCGGTTTCAAGTTCTTTGCGCCAACCGCCGAGGCGCTGATGGGTGCGATCGAGCGCTGTGCTGCCGCCTACGGCGATGCCGCGATCTGGCGCGCCCTGCAGCGAAACGGGATGGCGCGTGACTTCAGTTGGAATGCCGCAGCGCGAGAATACGCTGCGCTTTACGAACGAATCGTATCGCGCTAGCGAGGCTAGACGTCCCGGGTCCGGAAGGCGGCCCGCCCTCAACTCGATTTGGCGGCAGGCACAGCCCGCGGCCGGAGCATCGACAGCGCGTAGTAGACGGCGCCGCCGATCGCCACCCCGAAGAACCAACCATACGTTCCCCACCAAGAAGGTAACAGATTGGTCATGTTCGGCAGGACGCTGGAAAACAGTGCACCAAATCCCGTCGCGATGAGCGCATTCACGTTCCAGCCACCCTCGTACCGGTACTCGCCGTTCTCGTGATAGAGCGCTTCGACGTTGACGTTCCCTTTTGCGATCAGATAGTAGTCCACCATGATGATGCCCAGCAGCGGGCCCATCGTCGCGCCGATCGCGTTGACGAAGTTCGCGGCATTGCCTTCCCATGGCGCGAATGGGTAGAGCACAAGCGCGATGCCGGCGGCGATGTAGCCACCCTTCTTGAAATCGATGAGGCGCGGGAACACATTGGCGAAGTCGAAAGCCGGAGAAACGAAATTGGCGACGACGTTAATGCCCAGTGTCGCCACCGCGAAGGTCAGTGCCGCCAGCAACGCGAGCATCCAGCTGTCGAACTTCGCCGAGATTTGCTCGGGATGCAGCATTACTTCGCCGTAGACTTTGAACGCTGCGATCGTAGTGACGCCGGCAACCAGCGAGAACAGAAGCAGGTTGACCGGCAGCCCCCACACGTTGCCCGTCCGGATCGCGTTCTTGTCCTTCGCGTATCGTGAAAAATCGCAGAAATTCAGGTACAGCGCGGCGAAGTAGGTGACCCACGTCGCACCGACGGCCATCAGCGCCCAGAACGAGCCCGGCTCCCCGTTCACGCCCGCGTCCTTGGTCTTCTCCAGAAGCACTGCTTGCGGAATCCCGTGGTCGAACGAGAAGCCGCCTGCCTTGACGCAGAGGCCGATGGCTAGAATCAGCATGGCGACCCAGACGGCGGGGCCGGCCCAGTCTTGGAACTTGCGTACTGTTTCCATGCCGTTCTGGATGATTAGGAGCTGCAGGGCCCAGACTACGAAGTAGCAGATCACTTCGAGTCCCGAGTGGCCGAGGAAGTGGGTGGTCTTGTGGAACTCCAACAAGGTATCGGTGCGCGTCAGCAGC
>CATPAO010000088.1 GCA_955652025.1 Casimicrobiaceae bacterium | reverse complement strand
TCGATTCTGCGCGAGGAGCTCGAGGGCGCCGGGATCAAGGCCGAAATCAGCGGCCGACCGAAGCACATTTACAGCATCTGGAACAAGCTCCGCCGCAAGCCGGGCGGCATCGAAGCAATTTACGACATCCGCGCGGTGCGCATCCTCGTCGATTCGGTCAAGGATTGCTACGCGGCACTGGGGCTTGTGCATCACCTGTGGACGCCGCTGCCGAAAGAGTTCGACGATTACATCGCCAAGCCGAAGGCGAACAACTACCGCTCGCTGCACACCGCGGTGATTGGGCCCGAGGACAAGCCGCTCGAGGTTCAGATCCGCACGTGGGAAATGCATCAGCACTCCGAATACGGCGTGGCGGCGCACTGGCGCTACAAGGAAGCCGATGCAAAAAGCGCGCACGATCGCGGCTTCAACGACAAGATCGCGTGGCTGCGGCAGATTCTCGACTGGAAGGACGCGGTCGCGGATTCGAGCGACCTGCTCGCCGCATTCAAGAGCAGCCTCTTCACGGATTCGATCTACGTGCTGACGCCGCAAGGCAAGGTGATCGACTTGCCGCGCGGCGCGACGCCCGTCGATTTCGCGTACTACGTGCACACCAATCTCGGCCATCGCTGCCGCGGCGCGCGCGTCGACGGCCACATGGTGCCGCTCAACTACGTGCTCAAGAACGGCCAGCAGGTCGACATCGTCACGGCCAAGCAGGGCGGACCGTCGCGCGACTGGCTCAACCCCGATCTGGGTTACGTGCACAGCCATCGCGCGCGGACGAAGGTGCGCCAGTGGTTCAAGGCGCAACAGCTCGACGAGACGATCGCGCAGGGCCGGGCGATGGTCGAGCGCGAGCTTTCGCGTCTCGGGCAGACGTCGCTCAAGCTGGAGGCGGTCGCCGCCAAGGCGGGCTTCACCAAGGTCGACGAATTTTTCGCCGCGTATGCGCGCGATGACATCAACTCGCGGCAAGTGCAAATGGCGGTCCATGCGGTGGCGCAGCCCGCCGCGGTGGGGCATGCTCCGGCGGCCGAACCCGAAGTCGTCACAAAAAAGAGCCGCGCCGGTGGCGCCGGCAGCGGCATTCTCGTCGTCGGCGTCGACAGGCTGATGACGGGTCTTGCGCGCTGCTGCAAGCCGGCGCCGCCCGATCCCATTGTCGGCTTCGTCACGCGTGGCAAGGGCGTGACGATTCACCGTGCCAATTGCGCCAACGTCGCCCGAATTCGCACGCGCGAGCCAGAGCGGCTGATCGACGCCGGTTGGGGCGCGCCGCGCGAAGAGGTCTTCCCGGTCGATGTCGTGGTGGAGGCGATGGACCGGCAGGGGCTCTTGCGCGACATTTCCGAAATCTTGTCGCGCGAAAAGATCAACGTGACCGCGGTGAACACCCTGTCGAAGAATATGCAGGCTCGGATGAGCTTCACATTGGAGGTGCAGAGCGGCGCGCAGTTGAAGCGGGCGCTTGCGCTGGTGCACGATGTGCGCGGCGTGGTGAGCGCGGCGCGCCGATGACGGAGGGCATGCGATGTCCAAGATCGACCTGAGGGCGGTTCCCGAGCGGAGAGGCTCGGGTTATCCCGCCCCGTTCCACGAGAAGGTCGGCGGGCGCATCAAACAGGCGTTGGGCAACGCCGGCGGGATTTCCGATTTTGGGGTGAACCTGACGCGATTGCCGCCCGGCGCGTGGTCGAGCCAGCGCCATTGGCACGTTGCCGAGGATGAATTCGTCTTCGTGCTCTCGGGGGAAGTAACGCTGGTTACGGAGGCGGGGGAGGAGATTCTTCGCGCCGGCGATTGCGCGGCGTTCCCGAAGAACGCGCCGAATGGCCACCATCTGATCAACAAGGGCAGCACGCTCGCGACGTATCTCGAAATCGGCAGCCGCTCCGACGACGATGTTTGCCACTACCCCGACATCGACCTCATGATCGACTCAAAGGTCGGCGAGTTCGCGCACAGGGATGGCACGCCATACCCGCGGACACCCAAATGACGGTCTCGGGTTGGCGCCGCGAAGTCTCTACAGCCGCAGCGGCACGCCGTAGCCGGTGAGCTCGAGATACCCGCGACCGACGACGTCGTCGCCGCGGCGGGCGCGCACCGCACCTTCCCAATAGATTGTCCCGACGCTCGCGCGCGCGTCCAGCTCCTGATCGTCGAACAACGGGTCGAGCGTGATGTCGATGGAGCCCGCGGTGACGCGAAACGCGATCGGGTATTCGATGTTCGTGCGCGGCGAGCGCCACGTGCGCAGCGTTTGGAATTGCACGTCTTCCGGTCCGAATGACGTGAGCCGGCCCGCGGCATCGCGGTGCGATCCGCCCGCCCAATAGCGGCGATTGTCGCGATCGCGGATGCGAAAGACCATCAGCGCGCCACCGTCGTCCAGATTGAGGCCGAGCCAGTCCCAGCCACGCGCCTCCAGCGCCAGGTATTCGCTCGACCATTCATGATCGAGCCAGGCGACGCCACGAACGGCGCGCGCCTTGCCGTCGATCGTCGCCGCACCCGAAACGTCGAGGTGCGGAACGCTGTAGTAATAGCTCGCCTGCGCCGTCCGCGGTCCCTTGCGGCTCACGCCCGCATCGCCTTGCAGGACCGGCGGCTCCGTGACGCGAAACGTGAGCCGGAGCGCGAACTCGCGTGCGGTGATGGCGGCGACATAGACATCGCCGCTACGCGCAAGCGACCAATCGTCGAGACGGACGTCGGTCGTCGCCTCGCCCGCCTCCGCAAGACCGAATCCGCTTCGCGCAGCACGTTGATCGTGGATCAACCGATGTCTTGCCGGGACCGCGAGCGCGGCATGCGCGAAGAGCAGCTGCGTCGGCGCGAAACGACTTCGACTCTTTTCGGCGATGCCGGGCCGATTGCGGAAGAACGTGATCTGCACGCCGAACGCTTCGCCGTTCGACTCGCGCAACAGTCCCGTCACGTACCACCATTCGGTTCGAAACTCCGGATGGCTGCCGTGATCGCGCGGAAATTGCAACACGACGCCACGCTGGACTGGCGCATAGACGATGTCCGCGGACGCGCGTCGACCCACGAGGATCAGCGGCAACGCGACGAAGCTGCGTCGATTCATCTCATTTCCACTGTCATCGTCTTCTGACTTCTGGTTACTGACTACCAGTCGTCCTTGACGACACGCACGGCGTCCTCGCCGAGCGCCTCGCGTGCCGCAACGAGCGTTGTCAGCAGCGCGAGCGTCAACAGCGCGAAGGAAAACGCGGCGAGCACGACCCATGGCAGCGCGAGGTCCATGCTCCAGTGAAACGACTGCCGGTTCACCACATGGATCAAGATCAGGCTGATGACGCCACCGAGCGCCAGGCCCACCACGAGCCCGATGCCGCTGACAGCCGCGCCTTCCGTTGCCAGCATCGCGCCGATCTGGCCGCGCGTCATACCGAGGTGGCGCAACATGCCGAACTCGCGTCGCCTTGCCAGCGCGAGCGCGCCGAACGACGATGCAAGACCAGCGAGACCGATCGCCACCGCCGCCGCTTCGAGTGCGTAGGTGACGGCAAACGTCCGATCGAAAACACGCAACGATATTTGTCGCAATTCGCCCGCTGTCGTCACGCTCACCCGATCGGCGCCCGCGACGCTTCTCTCGATCTCGCGCCGCACGCTGTCGGCCGTCGTGCCGGGTCGAAGCCATAGCGCCGCCTCGTTCGCATTTCGGTCGCCGGTCAACGCGATGTAGACCGCGCGATCGATGAGGAGCGCGCCCTGCTGCCGCGCGTAGTCGCGCCACACGCCGGCGACGGTGAACGCGACATTGCGGCCGGCGAGCGGCAGCGTCACGCGCTGGCCGGGAGAAAAACCGTACAGGTCGCGCATGACCTCGGTCACCCAAACGGCCGGCGGATCGCCGGCGGCGGGCAAGTGGACGCCGCCCTCGAGCGGCAATCGCCGCAGCGGATCGTCGAGTGTGCGCGCGAGCAGCGTGACGCGCGGGCGCGCGGTGTCGATCAGCACGCTGTCCGCGCGCGAGAATTCGACACGCTGCACGCCGTCGAGCGCCGCGATCCGTTGCTGGTCGGCGTCAGAGAAAAATGCGCTGTCTGCAAACGATCCGGGCCGCACGTACACTTCGGCGGGCAGCACGCGCGAGAGCCAATCGTCGAGCGACTGCCGGAACGACGCCACCATGATCGCCATCGACACGAAGAGCGCGACGCTCGCGACGATCGCCGCCAGGCTGACGCTCGCCTGACCGCTCGCGCCGCGCAATTGATCGATGGCGAGCGAAGCGGGCGCATAGGGCGGTCGAGCTACCGCGGCGAGCAATGCGGCCGCGATGCGCGGCAGCAACAGCAGCGTGCCGAGGAGCAGCAGGGCGATCGCGCCGTACCCGAACAGCGGCAATCCACCGACGGGAGGCATTTGCGCGGCGAGCGCAGCGAACGCGAGCAGCGCGAGGCCGGGCCATGGTGCGCGCAACGGCGAGAATGCATATTCGACGTCGCCGGGCTTGAGCGCGGTGGCCGGATCGGCGCGTGCCGCGGCTTGCGCCGGGACAAACGCGCCCGCCATCGCAGCCAGAATCCCCAACCCGCCGTAGAGAAGGGCGGCAGTCGCGTCGACGGTCAAATGCGGCGGAGCGCCGCGAAAATATCCGGCGCCCAGATCAGCACCGAAACGTTCGACTGCGAGCTCCGCGAGCGCGAACCCGGCGGGCAATCCGATCGCGGCGCCAATCAAGCCGATGAGCGCGGCCTCGCCGACGATCAGCGCGACGACGCGGCGTCGCGTCAATCCGAGCGTGCGCAACAGCGCGAACTGCGCGCGCCGTCGCGTGACCGCCAGCGCCTGCATCGAGAACACGAGCAAGCTGCCGGTGAACAGCGCAACGAGGGCGAGCACGTTCAGATTGACGCGATACGCGCGCGACATGCGCGTCGTCGCATCGACGGCGGCGGCCGGTGGCGCGACGACGACACCGGCGGGCAGCGCGCGGCGGATCGCCGCCTGCACGGACGCGGGATCGGCGCCGGGTGAGAGCCGGAGGTCGATGCGCGTGAGCCGACCGCCGCGTTGCAGCCGATCCTGGGCGGCGGCAATGTCCATCACGGCATACCGCTCGTTGCCGCCGGCCGGCGTCGAACCGGCCACGTGGAGCGCGATGACATCGAGGCCGACTTGCAATGCGATGCGATCGCCCGGCTGGACGCCGAGCTCGCGTGTCGCGGCAGGACTCAGGAATAGCGCGTCTGGGTCGAGCAAATCCAGCGCGCGGTCCGCGGTTCCCATCAGCGCCGGCGTGACCTGCGCCGCGCGAAACGGATCGACGCCGAAGATCCGCAGCGCTTCGCCGCGTTCTGGCAAACGTGCCTCGACCTCAACGATCGGCGACGCGACGGCGACGCCGTCGACGCGCGCGAGCGCCGCATAGAGGTGCTCGTCGAAGCCTGCGCGCGGCCCGCGAACCTCGAGATCGGCGTGACCGGACAGCGCCGCCATGCCCGACGCGAATTCCGCGACCGCGGTGCTGTTGATGAGCTCGACGGCGAAGCCGAGCGCGATGCCGAGCGCGATCGCCAACGTCGCGAGCGTGAGCCGGCCGCGCTCGCGCGCGAACGTGCCGCCGATCGCGGCTCTGGCGACCGCCAGGCGCCATGGCACTCCGGCCGTCGCGGGCGCGTTCATCGCACGTGCTCGATGTCGATCGGTCGCGCGCCGCCCTCGGTCAACGCAAGCACACGATCGGCGCGCGAGGCGGCTGTGCGGGAATGGGTCACCAGCAACGCCGTCGCGCCTCGCGCCTTCACGCAATCGCGCAACAGCGCAATCACCTGCGCCGCGCTGTGCGGGTCGAGATTGCCGGTCGGTTCGTCGGCCAGCACGACTCCTGGCGCATGGACGAGCGCACGTGCAATCGCCACCCGCTGCAATTCACCGCCGGAAAGTTCGCGCGGCATGCTCGACGCACGGTCGGCTAGGTCCACCGCCGCCAACATTGCTTGCGTGGCGATTTCGGCGAGTTCGCGGCGCCGGCCGAGCAGCGCGAGCGGCAGCGCGACGTTCTGTCCCACCGTCAGGTAGGGCAGGACATGAAACGATTGGAAAACGAAGCCGATGCAGTTCCGTCGCAGCGCCGTGCGCGCGTCGTCCCCGAGCGAGGCGAGATCGACGCCGCCGATCGTCACCGTTCCGGCGTCGGGAAGCTCGAGTCCCGCGATCAGGTTGAGCAGCGTCGACTTGCCGATGCCGGATTCGCCGATGATCGCGACGAACTCGCCTTGCGCGATGTCGAACGAGACGTTACGGAGAACGCTGCGCGGGCGCGGTCCGGGGAAAGTCTTCGAGAGATCGGAAACCGAAATCACCGCGCACGAGATTACCACGCGGGTTCGGGAGGATTGCCTGAAGGATCAAGCGGCGACGCGCGGCTCCGTGTACGCGGCTTCGGCCTCGGGCCAGACGCTCCTGACGACGTCGGTCAACGCATGCACGACCGGGTCGTCCTTGCGCTCGCGCAGGTGAATGAATTGCAGCGCCGTTTCGGCACGGATGTCGCGCCACAGGCAGATGTCGTTGGCGGCGGCCGCCTCGAGCGCCGTGTCCTCGCGCATCAGCGCCACGCCCACTCCGGCGACCACCAACGAACTGATAACCGCTTCGTTGTCGGCTTCGATTCGTTTGGCCGGCGCCACGCCGTGCGCGTCGAACAATTGATCGGCCATCGCGCTGTGCGAGCTGATCGCAGGCGTCACGATCCACGGCAGCGCGGCGATGTCGTTCCAGTCGGCGCTTTCGACCTGGCCGCGCCATGCGACGGGGGCCACCACACGGTAGCCGATGCGGCGGAGCGGCACGGCTTCGACGCTTGGGTGAGACAGGTTGCCGTAATAAAAGCTCGCGTCAAAGGCGCCGTCGCGCACTTGCGCGAACGCCGCGCCGGACACCGCGTGCCGCAATTCGATTTCGACCAGCGGATAGCGTTCGAGCGCCTGCGCGAGAAAATCGCCGAGGCGCAGAAATTCGGGATCGGAAAGCGTGCCGACCCGGGCGCGGCCCGCGACCTCGCCGGCGAACGCCTTGGCGTGGCTGGACAGCGCGCCGGCCGCCATGACCACTTTCGAGGCTTCGGGCAGCAGCGATTGGCCGGCGGCCGTCAGGACCATGCCGCTCGGCGTCCGATCGAACAGCGCGACGCCGAGCTCGTCCTCCAGCGCCTTGATTTGCGCGGAAAGCGCCGGTTGGCTGATGTGCAGCTTCTCCGCCGCGCGCGTCAGGTGTCCCAGTTCGGCGACGGCGGCGAAGCTACGTAATTGATATAGCTCCATGCAACTCCGCAGGCAACCTACCAACCGCCATTATACCGCAATTGCTGCACCGCAGCAAGGCCAGTGCCAAGGCGGATCATCTCTATCTATGGCTCTCATCCAAAGTCGCGATTTGAAGTTCGCGGCGCTCCCGCCTATCTTCGGATGGTGCGGTGCACCAATGTGCGGCACGCCCGCCTACAAGGCGTCAAAGGAGCCCAAGTGAAACCGACCCACTATCCATTTTCCGAGGCCGCCGATCGCGGTTTCGTCTCTTTGCTGGCGGCAATCACGCACGGTGCGATGACCGCACCGGTATCGGGCGGCCAACACGGCCCGAGCCTGGCCGTGACCGAGAAAGCCCCGAAACCCGCCATGGGCTGGTTGGAGCGATTCGACCGCTGGAGCGCGCGACAGCGTCAGCGTGACTGCGAGCGCTATCTTGCCCGTTCCACCGACATCTTCGAGCTCGAGGCGCGCATCCGTGAACTCGAACGCCGTCCGTACTATTGACGGATCGAGCGGCGCTGGGTGGATCGGTTCCTTAGGCGGCGATGAAGCGCAGCGCGACGCCGTTGTTGCACCAGCGCTGGCGCGTGGGTGCCGGGCCGTCGTCGAACACGTGACCCTGGTGGCCGCCGCAGCGGACGCAATGGTATTCGTCACGCTCGACGAT
>CATPAO010000087.1 GCA_955652025.1 Casimicrobiaceae bacterium | reverse complement strand
TTGCGCAACTCCAACGACAGGTCACACTACTTTCGCACAAGGTCCTCGGCGCACCGCCGGCGGTGTCGTCCGATCCGACCGCAAAGCGCGTGCGATTCGTCGCGAAGGGATTGCGATCCCAACGTAACCGACTGGGTCTTTCCCAAACCGACCTCGGCACGCTATTGGGCGTCAGCGCCCAGTCGATTTACAACTGGGAGAGCGAATCGGCTCATCCACGCGATGAGCAGCTAGCGAAGCTGGCCGCACTTCGTAGAATCGGGAAGCGCGAAGCGGCGGAACGATTGAAACAGCTGCGTTCCGGGAAGGACACAATTCGGCGCAAGACCTAGCGACCGAATATCGACAAGACCAAGTCGCAGGACTGGGTCGATCCTAGTCGTTCGCGAATGTCGCAGTGCGGCCAACACCAGAAGTACGCTGGCCGAAATTCGTACGTCGCGAATGGCCGGTCGCAAGGTACAGCGGACCTACGCCGCCGCCGTACACGCTGCGACGAATCATCCGAAGACGACCAGCAACGATCGCGTCGAACGCGCTCTCGAGCTTCGCGATCCGGTCGGGAGGCGTTCCCTTCGGCGCGAGCAATGCGCGCCACAGGATGGTTCCCTAAGACAGCACGAGATCACGCTCCGCGGCCTGCGTTGCGATGATCGGACACGTTCGCGATCCCTCGTCGCCACATTGCGTGACCAACTCGCGAAGCGCAGCGCGCATGCGTGTCGGCGCGGTGATTCGCGCCTCGATGATCGTCAACTTTTCTCGGCAAGGAGGCGCGTTTCGCGGCACCTCCGGCCGTCCTCCAGACGCAGGGATTCTTGACCTCTTCGAGCGCGAATCCGAGCCGCTGCGCCCGCCGGATGAATTTGACGCGCCTCACGGCGGCGGATGCGTATCGCCGATGCCCGCCTCAAGGGCTTATCGGGCGGGTCGGGAAGCAGGCGCCGCTTCGTAGAAGCGGATCGTTTCGACATTCACGTCGGATGCGCGCGCAAGTTGCCCGATCGTCAGTTCTTCCGGCATCGGATCGCTCTCTTGATTCCGTACTATGGTACGGCATTTATGTTACGCCGGCATTGCGAAGTTTGACCAAGCGCAGCGCGTCGCCAATCGCCCTCGGACGCGTCGACGTGACCCACCGTTGCACTCTCGTCGACCGATCATCTGCAGGATCCGACATGCGCGCCGTCGTTCTCGATTCCGTCATCACGTGCTCGAACTGCCGCCATTCCGAACGCGAGACCATGCCGACGGATCGGTGTCAGGTTTCACGAATGCACGCGATGAAAGGTATTGCTGCGGCCGTATCCGGGTGAGTGTTGCGTCTTCTGTTCCTTCGGATCGATGCAATGCCCGTCGATGCAGGCCGGCATTCTCTGTCACTTCTGATGGGCTTGTTGCGGGTCGGATGCGCGTCGCGCATCCAGTGACACGGGAGCTTAGACGGCCTCACGTGACGATTGCGATTCGATGTCCCGGGTCGGGCCTTTGCCGTTTTGGCGCAATGGAAGTCGCACCGTGAAACGCGTACCGCAGCCGACCTCGCTCTCGACCTCGATTCGGCCGCCATGCTTGTGTACGATCGAATACGACACCGACAACCCGAGCCCGGTCCCCTGCCCGACCGGCTTGGTCGTGAAAAACGGCTCGAAGATACGATTCAAATGCTCCGAGGGGATGCCGCCGCCGGTATCGGCGATCCGGATCCACGCTTCCGAACCCTGCGTTCCTGTCGTGAGCGTGATCGTGCCGTTGGCATCGATCGCCTGACCGGCATTGACGAGCAGGTTCAGGAACACCTGATTCAGCCGTGACGGCAGGCACTCGATCTCCGGCAATTCGCCGTAGCTCCGCACGATGCTCGCCTTGTACTTGATTTCGTTGCGGACGATGTTGAGCGTGCTGTCGAGCGCGGCGTGCAAGTCGATCAGTTGCCACGACTCGTCGGCGCCGCCGCCGCGCGAAAAATCGCGCAGGTCCTGCACGATTCGTTTGACGCGCATCAGGCCGTCGCGCGATTCGGCCATCAACGCGACGATGTCGCCGCGCAGGAAATCGAAGTCCCGCGCTTCACGCAACGCCCGCGCGCGGGCGAGCGGCTCCGCCAGCGGCGCCGGCATGGCGCGGTCGGCCTCGGTGTAGGCGACCAGAAGCTCGCACAACTGCGCCACATAGGTCTCGAGCGACCCGAGATTCGACAGCACGAAACCGATCGGGTTGTTGATCTCATGCGCGACGCCGGCCGACATCTGACCGATCGACGCGAGTTTCTCGGATTGAATCACCTGGTTCTGCGCGTCTTCCAGCGACGCGTTCATCCGCTGCATCGTCGCGTTCAGCGTCGACAGCTCGACGATGCGGCTGTCGCGCTCGACGTGCATCTGGTGATTGGACATGACGAGCGCCAGCAGGCTCGTCAGCGCCTGCCCTTGATCGAGATCGGCCACGGTATAGCGCGGCCGATCCGCGGCGCGATTCACCGCCACCGCGCCGATCGTCCGCTCCTGGGCGCGGAGCGGCCAGCACATCGCGGAATGCGTCGCCCGATTCCGTGGCTCGTTGCGGCGAAGCGGCAACCCGGTTTCCGCAACGTCACCGTTGACGAGGACCGGCTGCCCGGTCGCCACGACATGACCGAACACGCCGACCCCGCGCGGCAGCGCGCTGCCGATCGTGCCCAGCGGCAAGTCGGTGCCGGCGGCGATTTCGAGCTGGTCGTCGCTGCCCTCCACGATCAGCGCGATCGAGCCGCTTTGCGCGTCGAAGCCGCGAACGATGTGCTCGAGGATTTCCTGCCGCACCTGCTGTGGATTGGCGCCGTTGGCCGCTTTCTGGCCGAGCTCGTAAAGCGCGCAAATCCACGTCAGATCGGTGATCGTGCCGTTGCCCGTTTTCATGGCCGCGTAGGGTGATCGGGGAATGATGCGTGGCGCAGAACCGCCGCGCGCGACACAAGAGCAAATGGACCGCCGGTGGCGCCGGGCTAGTCCTGCAGCATCACGCCGCCGTCATCGGTCCAATGCACCTGCGTGATGCCCGGCGACTCCATCTCGAGGCGCTGGAGCTCGAGCTGCTGGCGCGAGATCACGCCGCGCTGCGAACGCACCTCGTCGGCCAGCCGGCGGTTTTCGATCAGCAGTTTGCGATGAGCCAGCACCTCGAGGATCACCACCTTCAGATCGTGATCGGACCACGGCTTGCTTACGAAGCGGAAGATGCCCGCGTGGTTGATCGCGCGGACGATGCCGTCCATGTCGGTGCACGCGCTCAGAATGATGCGCGCCGTGTCGGGTTGCAGTTCCTTGACGCGCGTCAGGAACGCCGCGCCGTCCATGTCGGGCATCCGGTAGTCCGAGATCACCAGGTCGACCCGATGTTCGCACACGTATTTCACCGCCTGCATCGGCGAGGTGAACGTGGTGATCGACGGATCGGGAATGGCTGGCAGGATCGCGTTGTTTTGGCACATGCGCCGCAACGCGTTCAAGACGTTCGGTTCGTCGTCGACGATCAACAAATTGGACATGCTGCCTCCCTCGAGCTCGCGCCCATGGATGCGACAAAGTGCATTCGGGGGAGACTCGAGCAAGGGGCATGCCATGGCGCACTTCCGGCAGACGTACGGCGGGTGGTTCACGATCGTCGCGTCGCCGCACCGGATTTGTAGCCGACATGATGGTCGGGATGCTTGTGATGCGTGGCATTGGGCGCTTCTAATGCAAGAGGCCGGACTGAAGCCCGGCCTCTTGCTCCTCCCAAACCAGCGTTGCGTCTTACGGCGCCAGCTTGCTGATCCTTGTCGCCCAGTTCCCCAACGACGTCCGCGTCCCACCGCAGGAACCAATCGCACCGGTCAGATATTGCGCCAACGTGCAGGTCTGGGCGATGTACTCCGACGCGATCCAGATCGACGCGCCATCGGTTAGCGCCGCGCCGTAGTCGCCCCAGCGCGTCCGCGGCGGATCGCCGACGAATGCCTTGTAGCTGGTGAATCCATCCGTCGGACCCAACCCCTCGGCCGCGACATGGATCGCACCAACCGCACCGCTGGCATCGATTAGCGCGTAACCAGCACTCGGGTAGTGATCGCCGCCGACCACGGTGAACGCAATCGCTCCTTTACCGCTTGCGCCAATCGCGATCGCCGGGTAGGTGAGGCTGTTGTTCGCAAGCGCCAAATAGCCCTGGTTCTTGACCTGACCTTCGACCTTGCCCGCGCCGTTGATCTTGGGACTGACGGCGAACCATGCAACCCCCGCCTTCAGTTGGCCACCGACCAGAACGCCTGTCGCGGCCGAACCCCACAGCGTGCCGTTTGCATACCACGTTTGCTGCATGCGGGTGTCGTTGGCGTCGGGATGCGACTCGACTTCATCGTGCGCCGGCGCAGGTGGTTTGAAGAAGAGCTGCCAGCAGCCCGGGCCGAACGGCGTCGATATGGTCGTGTCGTTGATGCATTGTCCAAGTGGAAAGTCACCTGCCTTCTGATTCGCCTTCGGCGGGTCGACGTATGTTTGGCTGTTGATCGTCCGGCTCGCGATCCCGAGCGCGGGTGTCGCCGAGTCCAGCGACGCCGTATTGGTGACCGCCCAGAGGCCAATGCGCCGGGCAGTGCAATACGGGAGAGGGCAAACATCTGCGATCGAGCTGAGGAAGTATTCGGTGCCGTTGAGTTCGCTCGAATAATGCCCGACCGGCGAGGTCGCAGGCCATACGGTAAACCCCTGCAAGCCGTCGACGTGCAGGTTTTCGACCAGCGTCACGCTGATGCTGGCGGGGTGGGCGGCAAGCTGCGCTTTGGAGAGCGCGAAGACCTGCGAAGCGTTGTAGCTAGGTCCAAACAGATCGAACTCGTTGGTCGTGATATAGATGCCGTTTCGGTCGGCGCCGATGTGGGGGTAGTCCTGGAAACACGGACCGGGCGTTGTGCCGTCGAGCGTACAGCCGTGGTCAGGCGTCCCGTCGGTGCCGTCATTTTGGGCCGGAATGCGATAAACCGTCCACACGCCGGTCGGGTCTCCGGTGTTGCTGACCGCCACATCGATCGTGTTCTTGCCGTTGAAGGCGCCCGTTGTGCCGACATGGTGAAGCGTCGTGATCGCGACGACGAATCGATTGTTGTCCGGGTCGTAATGGCAGATCGGATCGATTACGTCCGCTCCGAATGCACCCGTGGTGCGGTTGATCGCGGCGGCGTACCCGAAGAACGGATTTAACGCTTGTACGGCGCTCAGCGCATTGCCATTCGTATCGAACACCCGCAGCACGCTGTTGGTCGCCTCGACCACGAATCCGTTGCCGACGCACAGCGCCTGGTCCGGCGGCTCGATCGAGAATTGATTGCCGTGGTTGGCAAGCCGCTGCTGGCGATGATTCAGCCCGTCAAAGCTGAGGCTCAGTTCGGGATTCGAACCCGCGAGGACACTCGTCGGAACGATCGGAGTATCCAGTGGCTTATGCGGGAGCGTGCCGTTCTTGCGCCCCGGTCGCGGGCGGTTGAAGCTGCCCGCACCGTCAGATTCCAGGGCGCCCTGCGTGAATTCCGGGTACTGAAGTTGATCCGTGCCCGAACTGTCCGAGCGCATGCTGGTGGTGGCGCCCGCGGGAATCTGCAGCGTCGTTCCTGCGGTATTTGCGGATGCGGCGGCCAGAATGCCCACAAGGAAGGCAGAGGGCAACAGGGAAGCGTGATTCCCAAGCCATTTCATCTCTATATCCCCCTGATTCGTTTTGACGACCGACGAGCGATGCTCGTCATCCCATACATTCCGCGTCGACCATCAGGCGCGTGAAGCGCGGAGATTAGCAGGAACCATGTAACAAAAGAACTAACGCAATTGAAATCCGACGCGAATGTCGAATTCAATCTGTGTGCCACAGCTCGGCGAATTCGGATCGCGGGCGGACCGCGAAGCGGTCAGATCGTCGCCCTCGGCGTTTCGCGGAGGCAATGCGCAATCCACTGCGCGGTCAATTTTTCGTGCACCGCGTTCTGCGCGAGGCGCGTCGCGAGTGCCGGAAAGTCGACGCGATCGAGCGGCTGATCCTGGTTGAAGCAGGAAAACACATAGCTGACTTGGCCCGTCGCCGGATCGCGCTGCGGCTGCAGGCATTGGGCGCAGATCTCCTTCATCATGCATTGCATCGGTGAGTTGATCGAGCCGATCGCGCGGTGCGCGGGTTTCATGTGGGACGCCAGCACGCCATGCCGCGCCGCGGCAACTGCCGCCATCATGCGGTCCGAGCCGATCGCGATGATCCGGTCGCCCGCCGCGAGCGGGATCGCCTGCGTGCCGAGGCGGCCCTCCGCGTACGCGAGCATGCCTTCGACGATGTTGCCGACAAACGTGCGATCCTGCGGGCGATCGGGCGCGAACGCGGGACCTTCGTCGGTGCACCAGACGACGACGTCCGCCGCCGCCTCGATTTCCGGCACTTTGTAACGGTCTGCGTTCTTGCGATAACCGGCGAAATACAGCACTTTCGACCCGGCGTCGCGAAACGCCCGACCGATCGAAAACAGGACGGCATTGCCGAGCCCTCCGCCCGCCAGCACGACCGTTTCGCCCGGCTCGATTTCGGTCGGCGTGCCGGTCGGACCCATCAGCACGACCGGCTCGCCTTCGCGCAATGAGGCGCAAAGATCGGACGATCCGCCCATCTCCAGCACGATTGTCGACACCAATCCACGTTCGCGATCGACCCATGCACCGGTCAGCGCAAGACCTTCCATCGTGAGCCGCGTGCGATCCTTTTCCGCGGCCAGCGAATCGAAGTTCTGCAGTCGATAGAACTGGCCCGGGCGAAAGCGCCGCGCCGCGGCGGGCGCCCGCACCACGACCTCGACGATCGTTGGCGTCAACCGGATCACGCGCTCGACGGTCGCGCGCAATTCGATGTCAAGACGCGCAAAGAAATCTGCCGTTGTCTCACGCGCCGTCGCTGGGGCTTGCGCCAGCATCCGCGACACGATCGGATAGCCCTGTTTCGCGCTCGCCATCGCCTTGACCACGTTGCCGGAAAACGATGGATGCAGATCGCCGAAAAAGCTGACGGCGCGCCCGTCGGGGCGAATGTCGGTCAGCACCGCGGGACGCTCCGGCTTCGCGAGTCCGCGCACCGGCTTGACCGCCTGACCTTCTTCGTCCAGCAGGCGGAAATGCTTGCCGTCGAGATGGAAATGCGCGGCATCTTCGCGCGCGAGCACCGTGTTCGGCTGCGTTCCGGCGGCGATCAGGATCGTGCGCGCGGGCAGCGTGACGCGCGCGAACTCGTGCCATACCCCGTCGCCATCGTTGTGCTGCGCGGACACGGTGAGACCCGTCGCCCGGTTCGTGTCATCGACCGTGATGGCAAGCGGCGTCAGGCCATCGGCAAACCGAATACCCTCCTCAAGCGCTTTTTCGACTTCCTCGTGGTTGAGCGTGTACGACGGACTGTCGATCAGCCGCCGCCGGTAGGCGATCGTCACGCCGCCCCAGCCGTCGATCAATTCGGCGATCCGCGGCGCGCGTCGCTCGTCGCGTGCGCATTTGTGCTCGGCTCGAATCGCCTCCGCATGGGAGATCCATTCGAGTGCGATTTCACGCTCGTCGGGCGTCCACGCGGCTTCGACCGCAGCGCGTCCCGATTCCATGCACAAACGCTCGAAGCGCGCGAGAAATTTTTCCACCTGGACCGGATAGTAGGCGAGCGACTCCGTTGCCGTGTCGATCGCGGTTAGGCCGCCGCCAACGACGATCACCGGCAGGCGCAGCTGCATATTGGCAAGCGAATCCGCCTTCGCGGCGCCAGTCAGCTGCAACGCCATCAGGAAATCGGAGGCGGTGCGTACACCGTTGGCGAGGCCGTTCGGCAATTCCAGCACCGTCGGCTTGCCCGCGCCCGCGGCGAGCGCGACGTGATCGAATCCTAGGGCGAACGCGTCTTCGACGTCCAGCGTGCCGCCAAATCGCACGCCGCCGTAAAGCGCGAATGTGTCGCGCCGTTCGAGCAGCAGCCGAATAACTTTCAGAAAGTTCTTGTCCCAGCGGACGGTGATTCCGTACTCGGCGACGCCGCCGAAGCCCGCCATCACGCGACGGTCGAGCGGCTCGACCAGCGAGTCGAAATCGCGGATGGGCTCGTACGGCACGCGCGCACCCGAAGGCGTGACACCGGACAGTTGCGCCGAGAGCGGCTCGATCTTGAGGCCGTCGATGCCGACCACCGTGTGACCGTCGTTCAATAGATGATGCGCAAGCGTGAATCCGGCGGGGCCCATGCCGACGATCAACGCGCGTTTGCCGCTGGCCGCCCGCGGCAGCGGCCGCCGCAAGTGAAGCGGATTCCAGCGCGTCAGCAGCGAATAGATTTCGAAGCCCCATGGCAACGCGAGGACGTCCTTGAGAATCCGCGTTTCCGACTGCGGAATGTCGACCGGATCCTGCTTCTGGTAGATGCACGATTTCATGCAGTCGTTGCAGATGCGATGACCGGTCGCCGCCGCCATCGGATTGTCGATGCAGATCATCGCCAGCGCGCCGATCGGCCAACCTTCGGCCCGCAGCTTGTGAAACTCCGAAATTCGCTCTTCCAGCGGGCAGCCGGCGAGCGTAACGCCGAAGACGCTTTTCTTGAACGGATTCTCGAGGGGAGGCGCGCTGGCGGCGGGTTTTTTTTCCATGAGGCCGCGCGCGCAGGAATCCTTGCCCTGCTCGTGACACCAGATGCAGTAATGCGCTTCCGCCAGACCGCCTTCGAACGTTGTCCCGGGATCGGTCAGCGCGAATCCATCGCGCCGGCGCAACGGATGAGCGTCGTCGAGTCGCCACGCTGGCACGCCATGCGTCTCGACCTGCTGCACCGGCACGAGCTTCATCTGATCGAGCTTGCGCGGCGATCGAAACAGGACGCCGCCCTTGTGCGCGGCCTTCCCCGCCGGCGTGTGCGCGACCCACGCCGCGTAGCGCTGCGCGATATCGAGCGCGCCGGCGTTGGCGATCTCGTCCTGTTGCCAGCGCGTAACTGCGTCGGCGAACGCGCGCTCGAACGTTTGCAATCCTTGCGGCTTACCGAGGAGTGGGTCCAACTCGGCGCGCAGACCGGCGCCGTCGAATGTCGCGGCGGCGTCCGGCTTGTAGGCATTCATCGCCTTGCGCTGGACGAACTGGCGCCGCACCGCGAACAACGGGGCGAGCTCGTGATGACGTGCCTCGAGCTCCCGTACCTCGGCGTCGATGCCGAACAGCCGCGCGATGAAATCTTCGACGTGCGGCGCGATATCGATCAGCAGCGTCGATTCGTCCTTGGGTGCAAGTGCGGCGGGATCAAGGCGCGCGGCCGCCAGCCGATCGGCAAGCGCGCCGTCGCCCGCGCGAAGGTGATCGACGAAAAAGCGATCGACGGTCGCTGTCCCGTCGGTCGAGTACAGATCCTCGAACGCGAGGCCGAAGGCGAGCTGCAGCATGGAGGGCCTGTTAGGCCGGGCCCGTTAGACGGCGCCCGTATGCAAAACAGAACATTTTACCTGCCAGTGCGGGCGCGGCGACAGTGCGACCACGGAATATGCTTAGAGCGTTGGGTCCTGGACCTAGTCTCCGGCGCCGCCCCTGCTACCATGTTTCTTTCTTGCGCGGTCAACCGTAACGGCGCCGGTGGGGTTGGGGTCCGTTCGAGACTTTCGGGGAACGTCATGCATCGTCGTTTTTGGTTCGCCGCCGCGATGGCGGTCGTCGG
>CATPAO010000086.1 GCA_955652025.1 Casimicrobiaceae bacterium | reverse complement strand
GAGCGCGCGCTCGGTCAGCGGCGCGCGTTTGGGAATCGCGGCGACGCCGCCGTAGGCGATCCGCGCGCTTTTCACCACACCGTTCGCAATGTCGATCCGATAGCCGCCGCAGACGGCGGAGATATCCTGGTCGAAGCGCTTCGAAATCTTGTACGAGCGCGTCGCGGTGCCCTGCGTCGGAAGCGGAATGCGGATGCGCTCCAGAAACTCGCCCGGTTTGAGCGCGGTCTTCTGATAGGCGAGATAGAACTCGTCCAGCGACAGCTCGCGCGTCCGTGTTCCCTGCCGCAGCACGAGTGTCGCCCCGAGCGCGATCAGCGCCGGCATCGAGTCGCCGATCGGGGAGCCGTTGGCGATGTTGCCGCCCAGCGTTCCCGCGTTGCGGATCGGCGGCGAGGCGAAACGCCGCGCCACCTCGTCGAGCTCCGGATAGTGGCGAACGATCGCGGCGAACGCGTCGGTCAGCGACGCCGCGGCGCCGATCTCGAGCGAAGTGTCGGCAACGTCGATCCGCAACAGCTCGGCGACGCGGCCGACGTAGATCACCGTGCCGAGCTCGCGCAATTGCTTCGTCACCCATAGCCCGACGTCGGTGCCGCCGGCGAGAATTCGCGCGTCGGGATGCGCGGCGCGCAAGGTGGCGAGCTCGGGGAGCGTGGTCGGCGCGAAATACGTGCGATGGCCGTGCGTGAGCGCGAGCGTGTCGCGGCGCTCGATCGACTTCAACCGTTCGATCATCTCGCGCTCACTCGGGGACGGTTGCGCGTCCGTCGGCGACGAGAACGAGCAATTCATCCAGTGCTCGTGACGGCTCCCCGCTGCGGCCCCGTTTTCGTACATCCGGCACGCAGCGTCGACGATCGGCCGATAGCCGGTGCAGCGGCACAGGTTGCCGGCGAGCGCATCGTTGATCTCGCGCCGCGTCGGTTTTTGCGCCGATTTGTACAGCGCGAACAGCGACATCACGAACCCCGGCGTGCAGAATCCGCATTGCGATCCGTGGCAGTCGACGAGCGCTTGCTGGACCGGATGCAGCGTTCCATCCTCGCTCTGCAGGCTCTCGACGGTGATCAGCTCCTTGCCGTCGAGCGTGGGGACGAACTGGATGCAGGAATTGATCGCGCGAAAGCGGACGCCGTTGCCGTCGAGCTCGCCGACGACGACCGTGCACGCGCCGCAGTCGCCCTCGGCGCAGCCTTCCTTGGTGCCGGTGCGGCCCAGGTCTTCGCGCAGAAACTGCAATACCGTGCGGGTCGGATCGACTTGGTCGAGCGACACGATCTCGCCGTCAAGCGCGAAGCGGACCGGGCCGGTGCGCGGCGGCGTCTTGGGGCGGTTCCTTGCCATGCGGTCTCCGAGCTTGTTGCTAACTGCCACGATACGTCGAATAGCTCCAGGGCGACACCAGGAGCGGCACGTGGTAGTGCGCATCGGGATCGGCCACACCGAAGCGCAGCACCACGTCGCCGACGAAGGGCGGATCAGGAAGTGTAGCGCCGGAACGCGCGAAATACCGAGCGGCGGCGAACTCGATCTCGTAGACGCCCTTGACGAGCGCCGCACCCTCCAGCAGCGGCTCTTTCGTACGGCCGTCGGCATTCGTGACGGCGGCGGCCACGCGCGTGCGCGGGCCGTCGATCCGGTATACGGTCACGTCGATGCCCGTGCCGGGCCGTCCCTGCGCGGTGTCGAGCACGTGCGTCGTCAACCGTCCCATGACTTCTCCTTGCGAGTTCGACGCAATCGTGCACGCGTCTGCACGCACTGTCAACATAATTTGCGCGTTTTGTTAACATTATTTTTGAGCCAGGCGGACGTTCGTTCGAGGCAAACCTGGGACAGCCTGCGTCACCGGTGGCCGCAGGGCCCGACACCGGCTTGCGCTCGGGCCGCAATAGTGTTAACAATTAGCTCGACAGATTGTCGACATGATGCTGATTCGATGACCCAACGCAAACCGAAGGGGCCGCCGCCCGTCCCGCGCCGCCGTCCGCAGCGCGCCCCGCGCGGGCGCGCCGCGCCCACCGAGGACCAAGTCTACGACCGCATCCATGGGGCGGTGCTCGACCATCGGCTCCTGCCGGGGACGAAGCTCAAGGAGGTCGCGCTGGCGGAAGTATTCGGCGTCGACCGCAACGTCGTTCGCAAGGTGCTCGCGCGCCTCGCCTTCGCCAAGCTGGTCGACCAGAAGCCGAATCGGGGCGCCACGGTGGCGAGCCCGACGATTGCCGAGAGCCGCGACCTGTTCGCCGCGCGGCGCGCGGTCGAAGGCGCGATCGTCGACATCGCCACGCGGCGGATCGGTGCCGGGGAGACTCGCAAGCTCCGCGCGCTCGCTCTAAAGGAGCGTGAGACCTACGCGCTCGGAGAGAGCCGTGCGGGCCTCAAGATGTCGCTGCAATTTCATCGCGACTTGGCCGCGATCGCCGGCAACCGCGTGCTGGCCGAGTTGCTCGACCAACTGATGGCGCGCACGCCGCTGGTGATCCTGGCCTATCAGGGCCGCGGGACCCACAACCGCTGCAACGATGACGAGCACGGCGTGATCGTCGACGCCATGGCGAGCGGCCACGCGGCCAAGGCGGTCGCCGCGATGACCGCCCACCTCTCGAACCTCGAGTCTCAGCTCGACCTGACCGTCAAGGGCGAGCCTCGCACCGATCTTGCGGAATTGTTTTTGCAGCAGGCCGAATGAAGACGGGGCGCCATCGGCGCCCCGTCGACTGCCTTTCGACGAGGACTACTTGGCGACGCGCGCGACGTCGCCGAGCAGCTTGTCCGCCCCCTTGTTGTGCACGGCGCCGCGAACCAGGATATCGACCGGCTGTACCGGCTTGCCGTAATAAGCCCTGTTCCAGTCGTCCGACAGATTGACGAGCGTGCCATCCAAGTTGACGCCGCCGTAGACGCCCTTCGCGCGCGAAAACGCGATCAGGTCCGCGGTGATGTCCGACTTGGCGCCGGCGCCGACCGGGCCGGCCGCAACGCTCGCGTCGCCGCCGATCTTAAAGTTCGCGGCGAGCATCGAGTTCATGCCTTTCTCGGTCATCACCAGCGTCACGTTCTCCGAGACCTGCACGCCGGCCTGGCAGCCGACGCTCGCCGTGGCCATCGTGTAGAACGACGGGCCGTGCCACTTGCCGCCTTCCTTCGCCAGCAGCACGGCGCGACCGCCCGAGCCGCCGAAAATGAAGCCGGCCTTCACGATTTCGGGCGCGATCAGCACGGCTCTCGCCCGGCCGATGTTCTGCTGCAGCCACGTCATCTCCGGATCGCGCAGCATATTCGAGAGCGTCGATTCGGCCTTGTTCACGAGCTTCTGTTCCTCGGATTGCGCGGAGGCCGAAACCGGAACGAATGCGAGCGCCGCCGTCGCGACCAGCGCCAACGTCGTAGAGCGGTACAAGGTGCTTTTCATCAGCGTTTCCTCTCTTTAAAATCGTCTTGGTCAAATGAGCACCGCCGGGCCGCCCCAAGGTGCGAATTACTCCCCTCCGGAGGCAGCGCAGCGGCGGAAGCCGCCAGCGCAGGGGGCAAATGAGCACCGCCGGGCCGCCCCGTGGTACGAACTACTCCCCCGGGGGCAGCGCAGCGGCGGAAGCCGCCAGCGTGGGGAGCCAAATGAGACATACGCTTAGTCAGCGTCCCCGCGGCAGGAGTTCGAGACCGGTGTCGGTGACACGCACGCGGTCGCCGATCCGCAAAGCCGGCGATTGCGACTGCGTGATGCTGCCGTAACCCCCGTCGTCGTACCGAATCCCGATTTCCCAGATCAATTGCGTCTGCGATTTCTGCATCTCGTTGCCGACCAGGCCGCCGCCGATCGCCCCGACGATGATCGCCGCCGTCTTGCCGCCGCCGCCGCCGACCAGGCTGCCCAGTCCGCCTCCGATCAAGCCGCCCGCGATCGCCCCGGCGCCGGGCACGTATCTCTGCGCGTCCACCTGACGGATCGATTCGACGGTGCCGGCGCGCGCGACCGGCTGGTTGTAGACTTGGTATGCCGGCTGCTGCGCGCAGCCGGCGGCGACCACAACGGTGGCGACGGCGAGCGCGAACGAGCGGGCGGAGCAGCGCGTGCGTTCGATCAAATGCATTGTTCGACTCCCGGACTAGGGGCTCATTCTGGAATCGCGTTCAGCAGGTACATCGCGGCCAAAAGCCCGGACGGACGTCCGAGTTTGCCGAGCCATTGGCGGAAGATGCCGTCGATGTCGCCGCTGACGTAGACCTGCGTCAGCGCCTTGTTGACCTCGAGACGCAGCGCCGAATCGCCGCGCGGCAGGACGAACGCGTACGGCTCGAACGACAGGTCCTCGGTCAGAAGCGCGAACCTGTCCGGATCCTTCGCCTGCGCGGCGAGGCCGATCAGCTTGATCTTGTCGCCGGCGAATGCATCGACGGCGCCGCTCGCGAGCAGTGCGACACCCTCGCTGCCGTCGGTGATCGTCGTGACGCTCGCGTTGACAAGGCGCGCCTTCAT